>JBMTTG010000316.1:0-3311 GCA_049449095.1 Phycisphaerales bacterium
ACGATCCTCCGCGGCGGCGAGGAGGAGGAGATCGAGGTGCACGAGGAGTTCGAGTGACCGCTCGAGGGCGGGTTGCGCCTCGCCGCAAGCCGATCACCCGCGCACGACCCCAGCTCCTGCGGCATCGATGAAGAGATGGTCGTGCACCGAGAGCTGCTCGAGATGGCGATAGCCTTGCTCGGCGAGGTAGGCGTCCATTCGGGGCAGCGACCGGCACTCCACCAGAAGATGCCGGAACCGGAATCTCGCGTGGTCGACGCCCTGGAGCACCGCGAGTTCGGAGCCCTCGACATCGAGCGAGAAGAAGTCGATCGACGGTGGTGCATCCGCCTCGATCAGCAGGTCGTTGAGCGTGCGCGGGACGGCGCCGTAGGCGACGACGTCCTCGTCGGGCTCGAGGAACCTCCGGCCGCTCTCGGCATGCTGGCGGGCATCCGGGAGGTCGGATCCCTCCAGTTCCGAGATCGACATCAGATTCGAGTAGATCATCGGCACGAATCGCTCCGTGTAGCCGAACGGGACGCACGCTGCGCAGAAGACCTTCGTCCTCGGAGATCGGTTCGCGCGGCACTTGAAGTAGTTGGCATGAGATGGTTCCACCAGCACGCCTCGCCATCCACGGCATCGTTCGAAGTGGAGCGTGTTGGACTGCGACACGCCGTCGTTCGCGCCGATCTCGACGAAGTAGCCGTCGTCGAAGTCGAGGTGCCGGCGCATCTTCCGGTCGAGTCCGTCGAGACCGTGATAGATCCTTGCGTCGCTCATGGAGGAGATCCGAGAAGGGCGGTGGGAAGGCTGGGTCGGTTCGACGCGTTTCCGCGAGCAGTCCGGACCGAGTCCTCGGCTCATGATTCACGATGCACGCCGTGCCGGGCGGCGAAGTCGAGTTCGCGGGCGGCGAGTTCCGGTGTGCCGCGATGCTCCGCGATCAGCCCGCTCCACAAGCGAAGATGCGGATCGTCCGGGAAGACATTGCGGTGGTGGATCACGCCGCCCTCCGCCTCGGCGACGACGCCGGAGGAGGCTGCGATCTCGCGTTCGGCGGCGATCACCGCGTCGTGGCCGTGGAGGCGTGCGCCCTCGAGCGAGATCGCGAAGGGGCCGGCGAGATGTCCCATCGAGCGTACGAAGCGCTGTGCCGCCGGCTCGCCGAGCCCGGGAAGCGGCGGACGCTCGCGCTTGGGGCGCTCAAGCATCGACTCGAAGATCGCTCGGAAGCGTCGGGCGTTCCGATCCGGATCGAAGTGCTCGCGGGCGTAGGCGCGGGCGTTCTCGCCGAGGCGGCGGCGAAGGTCGGCGTCGTCGACGAGACGCTCGAGTTGCCGCGGGTAGTCGTCCTCGTGCGCGGCGACGAGCCCGGTGACCTCGTGTTCGATCAGGTCCTCGGCGCCGGTCTCCGCGAGGACGACGACCGGAAGACCTGCCCACATCGCCTCCTGCACCGACTTCTCGCTGGTGGTGGAGCCGCCCGGGGCGAGCGGATGCCCGATGGCGTCGAGGCCCGCGAAGGCCGAGGCGAGATCCTCGGTGGGGCCGTGCACGATCGCGCGTTCGGCGAGGCCGAGTTCCTCGAAGCGGCTGCGCAGTTCATCGAGCCGTCCGGGCCCGTAGACATCGAAGCCGACGTCTCGCCGACGGACTGCCGCGCAGAGCTCCGCGAAGCGAGGGTGAAGCTTCGCGTCTCCGATCAGCCCCACGTGGCCGACGCGAACTCCCTCGTGCGGTCGCGGCCGATAGCCGTCGAGCCGCGACATGTCGGCGAGCGCCGGCGACCACTCCGCATCGCCTCCGTGCGCTCGAACCGCCTCGACTGCCGGGGTCGCGAGCGTTCGAGGGCTCGACGCGAGCAGCCGATCGGCGAATGTCCCGAGTTCGGCGGTGGCGACATGGGGCCGGGTGGTGCCGCGGATCGCGGTTCGAACCAGCACCCGGGCCGCCGGCCATGGTCGACGCATCGTGTCGAGGAGGGCAGGATGGTTCCAGTAGTCGATCGACACGAGATCCGCCCGGTCGATCGCGTCGTCGAGCATGGCGTCGTCCGATCGCCGGTGCACCGGCACCCCGAAGCGCCGTGCCCGAAGAAGCAGCGGGGCCGAGATCGGGGGATCGAGCACGAGGACCTCGTGCTCGCTCGCGACGCCGGCGGTCCGCCACGCCGCGATCAGCGCCAGCAGGTCTCGTTCGGGTCCGCCCCCGATGAAGCGGGGAATGAGGTGGAGCAGTCTCATGGCGATCCGCTCCGGCGGCGTGCGACGTATCGCGCCGCGATCACGAGCAGTTCACGCCGGTAGCGCTCGACGTCCGCCGAGAGGCTCGTCGCTCGCAGGCCCTTGCGAAGGACCACCCGATCGAGCCGCAGCGGTCCGTGCCCCGACTGCACGAGGCGCACGAACCACTCGCTGTCGGCTCCGATCGAGAGCGACTCGTCGAAGCGCCCGATCACCTCGAACGCTTCGCGGCGTGCGAGCATCGCGCCGGGCGTGAAGCCCGGGAGGGGCACGCCGATGCGACCCGCTTGCGCCGCGGTGGTCTGGTGGCCCTCGATCGCGAAGGGCAGCACCATGCCGATCGCCGCGAGGCACTCGGGAGCGCGCACCAACGCCGCGTGCAGTGCCGCCGCGCCTCCCGGCTCCCAGCGATCGTCGGAGTCGCAGAAGGCGATGAAGGGCTGCGTGGCTTCGGCGATCGCCTCGTTGCGGGCGGCGGCGAGACCGCGGGAGCGTTGATGCAGCGTCCGCACCCCGCCGAACGCCTCGGCGATCTCGATCGATCCGTCGGTCGACCCGCCGTCGATCACGATCGTCTCCCCGACCGTCGCCTCGGCCACGGAAACGAGGGCGCCTCGCAGGTGGGATGCGCCGTTCCGCACCGGCACGATGGCGGTGATCGGAAGCGTCATGCCGTGGCTCCGTCGGCAAGCCGCCGCAGCGCCGAGCGCATCGCGTCGAGGCGATCGGACCCGAGGCCGAGATCCGAGAGCCGATCGAGAATCTCGAGCGTCTCCTTCGGATGCAGGAACGGCGCGAGATGCAGCCGTGCGCTCGCCTCGATCGGCGCGTCGGGGCGAGCCTTCACGAGTTGGGCCAGTCGGATCGCGGCTTGCGGCTTCACGCACCGGCCAAGCAGTTCCGCCAGCAGCGACCAGCGGTCGTAGCGCGGGTCGAGTTCGCTCGGAACGGCGCCCTGGCCCGGGGGGTGGTCGAGCGCCGGCAGTCTTGCGACGAAGTCGCCCTCGAAGGTGGTGCGCGTGGCGTCGCCGCCGATGCCGGCGTTCGCGATGAGGTTCACCGAGGAGACCGTGGCGAGGCGTC
>JBMTTG010000317.1:0-3305 GCA_049449095.1 Phycisphaerales bacterium
GGCGGCGGGAGCCGAGGCGTATCGCTCCTCGAGGATGCGGCGCTGCGAGCCGGCATCCTGCTTGACGAGGATCTCGCCTTCGGCGCTGACATCCGGATGCGATTGCAGCGCGGAGACGAGCCACGAACTGCCTGTGCGTCCGGGAAAGAGGATCAGGAATCGGATGCCGTGGGCACGGCTCGCGTCGGGCTCCGGCGTCGCCATCATTCCGCCCACGCCAGCGAAGCACGAGGATCCGGGAGCCGCGCGGCGATCGATTCAAGCGCGGCCCGATCGTCTTCGGAAAGTTCCTTCGGCGCGGCGATCGAGATCACGGCGTAGAGATCGCCGCTGGCTCCCTTGGAATCGGTGATGCCCTTGCCGCGCACCCGCAGCTTGGCGCCGCTCGAGGTGCCGGGCGGGACCTTCAGCTTGACGCGGCCCTTGAGGAGCGGCGCTTCGACCGTCGCGCCGAGCGCGGCCTCCGCGATCGTGATCGGGATGTCGACCGAGAGGTCGAGGCCGTCGCGCGTGAACCACGGATGGGCTCCGACGCGCACGGTCAGAATGAGGTCGCCGCGCGGCCCGCCATGAAAGCCGGCTTCGCCGCGGCCACGCACGCGGAGCTTCGCGCCATCGGCGACGCCGGCGGGGATCCGCACATCGATCGTCTCGGTCGAACCATCGGCCGACCGCATCCGCAACTGCTCGGTGCCGCCGTTCGCCGCGACCGCGAAGCCGATCGCGAGTTCGAACTCGCGGTCGGGGCCCTGCGTCGGGCGAGGGGCCCGGCCACGCCCTCGGCGGCGGCCGCCGCCCGCTCCGCCGCCGAAGCCGTCTCCAAAGATGTCCCCGAAGATGTCCCGCATCGCCTCGGGATCCATCTCCTGCCACGCCGGACCGCCGGCTCCCACGCCGCCGCCTCCCGCAGCGCCGGGCTCGAAGGCCGCGTCTCCGAACTGGTCGTACTTCTTCCGCTTTTCCGGATCGCTCAGGACCTCGTAGGCGCGCTGGATCTCGTTGAATCGCTCCGCGGCGCCGGCCTCCTTGTTGAGGTCCGGATGAAACTGCCGCGCGAGCCGGCGGTGGGCCGAGCGGATGTCGTCGGCACTCGCGGTGCGGGAGACGCCGAGCACGTCGTAGTGGTCGCGGGATGCGGGCATGCCGCAGCTCTCTCCGGGCGGAAGGGAAGGGGCGAAGTATACGGAGCCCTCTCTCCGCGACTCGAGGGGGATCGCCGCGCGGATAGCATCGCCCCGATGTCGTCGACTTCACGCGAAGACGCCAAGCGCGAGGACGCCCACGGAGGGCGCGAGGATCGTTGCGGCAGCGGGGGCCGATCGCTGTCGCTCCCGGTGCTTTCAAGCTCGGTCCGAGGGGAAGCCCACCCGATTCCGCAGGGCGGTTCGCCGATCCGCAAGAGCCGCAACGCGTGGAAGCGGGCGGTGGTGCTGGGCGTGATTCAGGTCCTGATCATTGCCCACGTCGTGCAGTGGTGGCTGATGGGCACCACGGTGGCGCCATTCGAGCCCTCGGAGGCGATGGAGACCTTGAAGTACGGCGTCGTGACGGTGGGCTTCATCTTCTTCGCGCTCGCGCTCGCCTCGACGGCGATCCTCGGCCGCTGGTTCTGTGGCTGGGGGTGCCACGTCGTGATGCTGCAGGATCTCTGCGGCTGGCTGATGAAGAAGATGGGCGTTCGGCCGAAGCCCTTCCGGTCTCGGCTGCTCGTCTACCTGCCGCTCGGCCTCGCGCTCTACATGTTCGCGTGGCCGGTCGTCTATCGCCTCGCCGTCGCACCGTTCGTGCAACCCGATCTCACGTGGCCGGGATGGTCGATCCAGCTGACCACCGAGGACTTCTGGCGCACGTTTCCGGGTGTCGCGGTCGCGGTGCCGTTTCTCTTCATCTGCGGGTTCGCATGCGTCTACTTCCTCGGGGCGAAGGGCTATTGCACGTACGGATGCCCGTACGGCGGCTTCTTCGCACCGCTCGACGAGGTGGCGCCGGGTCGGATTCGCGTGACCGATGCCTGCGAGCACTGCGGGCACTGCACCGCGGTCTGCACGAGCAACGTTCGCGTGCACGAGGAGGTCCGCGACTTCGGCATGGTCGTCGATCCGGGTTGCATGAAGTGCATGGACTGCGTCAGCGTCTGCCCGAACGACGCGCTCTACTTCGGCTTCGGTGCCCCGGCGGTCCGCAAGGATGCGGTGCGACGCAGCGAGGGGAGCGTCGCCTCGGCAGGGACTGGGCCGATCGAGATCACGCCGCCGGCCAAGGCTTCACGCGCCTACGACCTGTCATGGCCGGAGGAGCTCGTGCTGTCGACGCTCGCCGTCGGCACGCTGCTCGCCGTCCGCGGCGCCTACGACGCCGTGCCGCTGCTCTTCGCATCCGGCATCGCGGGATGCGTCACCTTCCTCGCCTGGAAGGGCTGGCGCACGCTTCGCGATCCCAACGTTCGCTTCCATCGGTGGCAACTGCGGCTTCACGGCCGCCTGAAGCCTGCGGGGCTCGCGTGGGTCGCGGGTACGGCGATCGCTCTCGCGCTCGTGGTGCACACCGGACTCGTGAACGCGAGCTTCGCGCTCGCCGACCGCGCCGATCGGCGGGTGACGATCGCCGCGGAGTACGTCTTCACGCCCAATGCGCTCGAAGCGCCGCCGGCGATGGCGGAGGACGCACGCCGCGCGATCGGGCTCTATCGCCAGGCGAGCTTCCTCGGTGATGGCGGGATCGGACTGCTGCCCACCTGGCAGCCGTCGATCGACCTGCGGATCGCCTGGCTGCAGGCGGTGCTTCGCGATCTGCCGGCGGCGGAGGCGACGCTTCGGCGCAGCGTCGACCGGCACGGCTCGACGCAGGCGGCGGAAGCCGGGATCGCGCGGCTGCTGCGAGCGCAGGGCAAGCTGAACGAAGCGCTCGCGCACTACCGGACCTTCGTCGTCAGTCGCCCCGACTGGGGAGACCTCCGGGATGAGGCGGTTGTCTGGCTCGAAGGCGAAGGGGATTCCGTCGCGGCGATCGAGATGGCGAGGCTCGGCCACCAGGCGAGCCCCGAGGACCTCCGCGCGATGCGGCGACTGTCGCTGATCCTCATCGAACGGGGCGACGTCGCGCAGGTCGAGGAAGGCATCGCGCTGGTCGAGCGGACGCTCGAGATCGCGCCGAACAACCCTTTCGCGTACCGCGCGATGGCGCTCGGCTACGGTCGCCTCGAGCGGTTCGACGAGGCGGTCGCGGCGATGCGCCGGGCGGTCGAATTGGAGCCCGAGGACTGGCGGCTGCGGCAAGCCTTGGGAGAACTGCTGATCGGCATCGGG
>JBMTTG010000318.1:0-3297 GCA_049449095.1 Phycisphaerales bacterium
TGGTACACCTCACCAGCAATCTCTTTTACATTTGGTTCTGGTTCAGGTGCAGGCTCTGGCTCGGGCTCTGGTTCTGGCTTCGGAGGCTCCTGCGGTTCAGGCTCCGGAGCGACCGTCGGCTCGACCGGCGTCTCCTCGATCGCGGGCACTTCTTCGATCGCCTCCGGTTCCTCGACCGGCATCGTGGCCATCGCCACGCGAAGCGGCTCGGCGGACTCGGCGTTCGCCGCCCTCGCCGGCTCGAGCCACACCAGCACGCCGTGCCCGGCCACGCTCGCAAGCAGCCCGAGCAGGAGCATCGACTTCGACATCGTCACGAGTTCTCCTTCCCTTCCGCCGCGGGCACGACGCCGAGATCGGCCTCGATCCCCGCGGCCTGCAGCGACGACCACACCTCGATCACGCGGTGATGGGTGACCGAGGCGGCCTGCGGCACGATCACCACGCGATCGGAACGGGCGAACCGTTGCGCCAAGGGCGTGCCCTTGTCGACGAGCTCCTCGCCGATCCAGAGTTCCGTCTCGCCGACGACGAGCAGCCGCAGCTCGCGTCCGGCGAGGTCGAGCGTCCCGCCGCCGGCGGCCTTGGCGGGGTCCGCCTCGGCCACGCGAAGCGGCGAGGAGTTCGCAAGCATCACGATCGCCGCGCAGAGCAGGATGAAGAGCAGATCCACGAAGCTCCGCGAGATCATGCGACACCGCCCTTCGCAGCCTGTCGCGCGAGCAGCGAGCTCTCCGCGAGATCGAGCACGAACTGCGCGACCGACGCGACCAGGGCGATCGCAAGCCCCGCCACGGTGGTGATGCACGCGACGCCGAGCCCCTCGCCGAGGCCTTCGGTGCCCGGCGAGCCATCGAGCAGACGGAAGCATTCGATCACGCCGAGCACCGTGCCGAGCAGCCCTACCGCCGGCGGAATCTCGACGAAGAACGTCAGCACCCGCTTGTGGGCGGCCAGGACGGCAGGCGTCGCGGTCCCGAGCAGGAAGCCGCGAACGCCCACCGTCCAGGATCGCTCGAAGAGGATCGCGAAGAGCGCCACCGAGCAGGCGAGCAGCGGCCACATGAGCGGTCCGCCGAGTTCGAAGAGGTGGCGGAGCATCGCTGGTCAGCTCCCGTTCGAGGCGAGGAACCCGCCGAAGTCGATCGACGCGAGCATCCGCTTCGCATCGCGGGCGAGGACCTGGCGAGCCCGGTCGCGTCCGCCGTCGAACGCCGCCGAGGCGCGAGCCGCGACGGTCTGCCGCTTGGCCTCGATCGACTCGGGCGTCGGAACCTGCGGAAGCGGCAGCTCGAACCGCACCGACATCGTCTCGAGCCGAAGCTGCACGAGGTCGAGTTCGTGCTCGAGCGACTGCTGCTCGGCGTGGATGGAGACCGGGTCCTTCTCGTCCTTGATGCCTTCGGCGGCCTTGCGATCCGCAGCCGCAAGCTTGCGGGCGAGTTGATCGCGGCGCCGAACGAGCTCGCGGAACTCCTGCTTGACCGCGTCGTCGACCTTGGGAGCGGCCGACTGCGCGAGGGCCGGCGAGGCGAGGAAGACCGCGGCGAGTGCGCCGCCGGCGAGCCGAAGCGATCGTGAACCGTGGTGACGATGGAGATTCATGGGTTGATCCTTCTGAATGAATGCGTGATGGACTTGGCTGGCGGAACCCCGCGCCTCGCCCGGCCCACGGCCGGACGAGGTCGCGGGTGCGGCTCCGCCTTCAGTTGCCCCCGACCTTCTGGAGGCGACCCGCGAGTTCGTCGTCGATCTGGATGCCGGCGACTCCCGCCGACGCGTCGCCCTCGGGCGGCGCGATCGAATCGATGCGTCCCTCGAGATCGCCCATGGTGCTCTCGAGCGCGGAGGTGATCGCCTCGTCGAAGCCGTTGAGCTGCGTGGAGAGTCCGCGCATCGCCTCGACGAAGCCTTCCATGCCGCCGACGCCGTCCTGGAGCCCGCTGACCCCGGCGACGAGCTCGTTGACGCCCTGCACGGTGCGCACGAGCTGGAGATAGTCGCCCATGCGGCCCGCGGTCGACTCGAGCTGCGCGAAGAGCACCTCGGAGCCCATCAGCACCCGCTGATGCGCGAGCGCCGCCTCGTCGAGCACCTTGAGGACGCCCGCCCAGAGGTTCCGCTCGTCGGGCGTGAGCTTGCGGGCCTTCTGCCGGACCGCGGCGAGGTCGCGCACGGTGCGGTAGTGGGCGATCAGCCGCTGCTTGCGGATCGGATCGCTCGTGGCGTTGATGCGCTTCGCGATGCCGTCGAGCAGCACCTCGGCGCTGCGATCCGGCTCCGCCTGCCCAGGCTTCGAGCTCTCGACGGCGGTCGCAAGGCGCCCGCGGATCTCGCCGATGCGCGCCGCGAGATAGGTCTGCGCCTCCCACATCGGCTCGATCACGTTCTCGCGAACCGCAAGCACCTCTTGGATCGCCTCGACGCTCAGTTCAACCGCCGCCTCGGTGCGTCCCTCGTCCATGAGGGTCACCGCCTGCTCGATCTTCGCGGTGAAGCTGCCGAAGCTCTGATCGAGCTCCTGCGACAGCGGCCGGACCGAGCCCTGCAGCGTCTGCACGATGAGGCCGAAGTCGTAGGGATCGCCGGCGGTCGCCGTCGCCGGAGCGACCATCACCGTCTCGACCTGCGGCGCGGCGGTCGCCGCCGCCGCCGCCACCGGGCCGACCTGGATGCGGCCGATCTCGGTGGACTGCGCCGACGCGACACCGGTGGCCGCGGCCATGACGATCGTTCCGAACAGAGTCGTTCGTCTCATCGGATTCCCTCCTCGTCGCCTTGGCGACCGCTCTTGGCAAGCACCTGGCTGCGGAGCGAGGGATCCTCGATCTGCCGCCAGGAGTTCTCGGCGGCGACCACGTCGCCGTCCATGTAGCGCTTCGTGCCCTGCACGAGACGCTCGAGGTCGGCGACCTTCGCCCGCTCCTGCTCGTCGGACGCGCTGCCCGACGCCGCCGCGATCGAGGTCTCCGCCTCGGCCAGCCTTCCGGCCTGAAGTTCCATCGTCGCCTGACGCAGCGACGTGTCGAAGCCGACCTGCTTCTGCGAGTTGCAGCCGACGAGGACCGCCGCCGCGACTCCGATTCCAAACACTGCCCGCAACCTTCTCATGGGCGATCTCCTTCGTTGGATCCGGCTCGCCACGCGGCGTGCCCGAGATGAAGGAGGCGTCGGCTCGGGAGACTTGCAGCGGAATTGGGGAGATTCTCGACGGCGGCGTGGGCACCGCCCCCGTACGCAGGCGCTCTCGCTGCAGAGCGTCGTCCTGCCTGGCGTCCGGCGCAACGCGAGTCAGAA
>JBMTTG010000319.1:0-3295 GCA_049449095.1 Phycisphaerales bacterium
GCGAGCAGTCCATGGTCGTCGACGCCCAGCACTCGCGTGCGTCCGTTGCTTGAGATCCGGTTCATCATGTTGCGACTCCTCATCGGAGCGGGCGTTACCTTCGCCCGTCCGCCACCACCTCGGCGACGCCGTCCCTGAGCGCCCCTGCGTCATGCGGATCCGCGACGACCGTCGCCGGAATCCCCGTCCATGCAGAGCCTCCCCCGATCGCGAGCACGCGACGGTGAGGCGAACTTCCAATGAAACGTCTGGCCGCGCGAAGCGACTGCTTGCTCGCGGCGACGACGAGAATCTCGACGTCCTCCTCGATGGAGTCCGCGGCGGCGATCTCGACGCGGCCGCCGTGGAGAAGACGGAAGAGCTCCGCGACCATCCCCGCGATCCGCGCGTCCTTGAGGTCGACGAGCACCGCGGCCGGCTGACTGTCTCGCGCCGCGGTCTCGGCCACGGGAAGCAGGAGCGACACGCGCGTCCCTTCGCCGTCGGTCGCGTCGATCTCGATGCTGCCGCCGGTCCGTTCGACGAGACCCCGCACCATCGCAAGGCCGAAGCCGCGTCCGACGCCCTGACGATCCCGGGTGCGGGCCCGGAAGGCCTCGCGCCGCTGCCTGGAGTCCATGCCGGGCCCGTCGTCGGCGACGCAGAGCCGCACGAACCGCGGGTCTTGGTCGAGCGATGCGGTCACGACGATGCTTCCGGCCCCGCATACCGCCTTCGCGGCGTTGTCGACGAGGTTCACCACCATCTGCGCGAGCGCGTCCTCGCCGACGAGGATCAGTGGAAGCTGCGGCGCGAGGATGGCATGCAGCGAGACTCCCGGGCCGAGCTGGCCTTGGATGATCCGCCGATGTTCGCGCCACCAGGTCGAGACGCATGAAGTCGAAGCGGTCTCCGAGGTCGCGCCGTCGCCGCGGCACAGCGAACGGAGGTTCGCGGCGAGCCGATCGAGGTACGCGATGGCGGAGTCGATCGCCTCCACGTGCGCCCGAGCCTTCTCGGGCAACTCCATGCGGCGAAGCAGGTCGGTCCGGCATCGCAGCGGGAAGAGCGAGTTGGTCAGGTCGTGCACGACGCCGGCGGCGAAGGTCCCGACGGTGGCCCATCGCTCCGCTTCGCGGACCTGCTCCACGAGACGGTCGACCCGAAGGCGACTCTCCTCGAGTCGGCGCTCGAGATCACGATCGTGCCGACGGAGTTCGTCCTCGAGGCGATGGTGCCGGAGCATCTCTCCAAGCGGAAGCACCGCCTTCTCGATCAGCCGGCGCTCGCGTGGATCGGGCATCTCTCCTTCGCGAAGGAAGAACGACACGACGCCCTGGATCTCGCCCTGCGAGATGAGCGGCAGGACCGCCGCGGCGACGCAGCCGGCCTCGAGGCCTCGGCTTCGGCGCAGGAACGTGCCTGACTCGATCGTCGAGAGGCTCTCGATCCAGACCGCGTCGCCGGCACGCACCGCGATCCCGGGCAGCCCCTCGGTCGCGACGATTCGGGTGCCCGCGAAGATCGACGCGAAGTCGTGCAGCGACTCGCCGATCTCGTTGTGCGAGGCGCACGCCGTCGCCATGCCGTCCTGAAGCACCCACGACTCCGCGTAGCCCCAGCCGGTCGCTCGCGCCATCGTCGAGATCAGGGCGTGAAGCGCCTCTTCCGTCGAATCGGCCTCGCCCATCTCGAGCGGCAGCGTCCGGATCGCGGAGAGATCGCGACGTCGCGAAGACCGCGCGCCCTCGGGGCCACCGGCGAGCCGCAGCGGGCGTGCGGCGCCGTTGGAGGGTTCCGGATGAGACAGCATGACGAGGGTCGCTCCCGGCTCCGGATGTGCTCCGGATGCAGTCGGCTCTGATTTGGCCGATCGGGAGATGGTTCCGACGCTCGACGCGGTTGGCGACAGGGAAAACGCCGCAAGTCGAGAGGCGGCTGGCGAATCGGCCATGCCTCGTGCTTCAGGCACGTTCAGGGCAGGCTTCCCCTCGCACGGCGAGCGTCGACGTGGAGACTCGGGACGTCCGACGCCAGGCCTTCGCGATCGAACGGTCGGTTGCGCGGCGGAAGGCGTCCGGCGTGGGTCAACCCTCAGGAGGTACTCGACATGCGATTCCCGGAACTGCACGTGGTGGATGCGTTCGATCGGTTGCGCGACGAGATGGAGCGCGTGGTCAACCGGCTCGGCGTGGGCAATGGGGACGGGCTGGAACGATCCGCCTGGATCCCGAATGCCGACTTGTCCGAGCGCGACTCGGAGTTCGAGATCCGCTGCGAGATTCCCGGCGTGGATCCTTCGAACATCGAGGTGGGCGTCGCGGGTCGCACGGTGACCATCTCCGGGCACAAGGAGGAGGTGCGCGAAGAGAAGGACGAGGTCTGCCGAACCTGCGAGTGCCGCTACGGATCGTTCCGCCGAAGCTTCACGCTGCCGACGGAGATCGATGCCGATGCGGTCCGCGCCGAGGGCGTCGACGGCATCCTCACCGTCACCGTGCCCAAGGGCGTCGAGGAAGGACGCCGTCGCGTGCCGGTCCATCAGGGGCGCGGCGTCGCGACCTCGCGCGGATCGAAGTCCTCGGGACGCTCGCACGCCCTCGCCGGATCCTCCAAGTGATCCGTTCCGCACCCGAATCCCAGGAAAGGAGCCCCACCATGTCCATGGACACTCTGAAGAACCTCTTCGTCGGGCAACTCGAGGAGCTGCTCGCTTCGGAACGCCACGCCCGCGAGGTGATGGTGAAGATCTCGAAGTCGGCTTCGGCGCCGGGCCTCGCGACCGCCCTGCAGGAGCAGGCTTCCGCGGCGCGGGAGCATTCGACCCGGCTCGAGTCGATCCTCGAGCGATACGCGCCGGCGAGGAAGTCCGCGAAGTCGGTCGCGGTGCCGAACGAGTCCGACGCATGCCTCGGCCTCATGAAGGACCTCACCAAGGTCGCCGAGAACCGCGAGGCCGATCCGCACGTGCGGGACGTGGCCATGCTCGCGCTGGCGCAGCACTTCCTGCATCGCGAGATCGCCGGGTATGGATGCGCCCGCGCGTGGGCTCGCGTCCTCGGCGACGACCGTGCGGTCTCGGAACTCGGCCGATCGCTCGACGACGAGAAGAAGGCCGACGCGTCGCTCTCGAAGCTTGCGGAGAACGTCAACAAGCTCGCGGCCGCGGTGGTGGTCGTGGCATGAGCGTGGACGGTTCCTCGTCGGTCTCGTCGTCCATGCCGGTCGAGCGATCCGCGTCCGGCGAGGCTGTCGAGATCCGATCCGGATCGATGCTGCTGTCGGCGATCTGGCGGCGCCCCGCGAACCCGCGGGG
>JBMTTG010000320.1:0-3294 GCA_049449095.1 Phycisphaerales bacterium
GCTCATCGCACGTCGGGGCGCACGCGGCGCGAAGTCGTAGCCGCCGATCTGACGCTGGATGTAGTCGGGAGCCCGGATGATCAGGACGTCCTGGTAGAAGCGGATCGTCGCGGCGTCGCCGCCGTTGTCGACCCACGCGTCGGGCTCGACGGTCTCGATGATCACGTCGATCAGGTCCTGCACCTTCTCCTCGGTGCTCTTGCGCTCCGGGGCGTCGCCGGGATCGCCGAAGATCCCGCCACCACCGCCGCCGCCACCCGAGCCGCCGCCGCCACCCCCGAATCCGCCGCCACCGCCTCCGCCTCCGAAGCCGCCACCACCGCCTCCGCCTCCGAATCCGCCACCACCACCGCCTCCACCCTGACCGGCGCCACCCTGCTGGATCGAGCTGTTCAGGTTGAAGTCGGGAGCGTTGTCGAAGTAGGGGACTTCGAAGAGGAGGTCGCGGATCGGATACATCCGCAGTTCACGGGCCGCCGGCGCGGAGAGCCGCTCCTTCGTGCCGACCTCGATGTAGCCATCGCGAAGCTGCCACGTGCAGGGCTCGAGATCCTCGACCTGCTGGAGCATGAGCTTCAGCATCTCGAGGGCCTGCATCTGCGTGGCCTCGAGGGTGATCGGCGCATCCGGATCGATGCCGCTCGTCGCGTTGCGGTCGCTGTCGTACCGCACCACCATCGGAACCCCGAGCACCGTCTTGAGGTACTCGAAGGCGTCCTTCGCGGGCGTCTCGTTGAAGTCGGCGCTCACCTTGCCGTAGAGCAGCGCGCCGAGCAGGCCGGCCTTGGTCTGGGCGGCGGACTGCTGCCGCTGCTCCGCGACGCCGGCGAGGCGGGTCGAGAGGCTCTGGCCGAGGCACGGGGCGGCGGCGACGAGCGAGACGAGGCTGGCGGCGAGGATCGTGCGCATGACGGGAACTCCGTGGAGGCGTCGGGACTGCCCGCAAACGGTACTCCGCTCACGAGGCGATGCCAACGAAGAGGCTTCGGAGAATCGACCTTCGCGGTTGCCGGCGTCGAATCGAAGTGCTCAGGGAACGCCTGCCTCGATCGATTCCGCAAGCATCCACAGCCCGATCGCCTGGGCGAGGACCGGTTGCCGGCGGTCCCACGGAGCCGCGGTCACCCCGCCGTCTGGAGCGATCAGTTGCCGAAGGAACCGCACCGCGGCGCGATGGCTCCGGGCGGCCTTGCTCAGCGATTCCATCGATTTGTCGGAGCCATCGACCGGCGTCACCTCGCCGTCGCCGAGCAGGATCGCGAGTCCGAGCGCCGCCACGTTGGAGCGGCTGTCGGCGGCGGGCAACGGACCCTCGCGGAGATCGAATCCGCCGACGAGGTCGGGCGCGAGCTCGCCGGCGGCTTCGACCTGGAGTTGGCGGAGCACCAGTGCGGACCGCAGGGCCTGCAGCGAGGCGGAATCGATCCCGCCCTGCAGCGATCGCCGGGCCATGGCGAACCATGGCAGCAGGCCCACCCGCGCCGAGGCGTCGCAGGAGCCCCAGGCTTCGCGAAGACGCGAACTCGCGAGCGTCCGAAGTTCCGGCGCCGCGTCCGGGCTCCGCGATGCGATGGCGGCTGCGGCGGCGACCACGAGCGCCCGCCGACCCGCCGGTTGCGACGCGAACGTCTCGCTCGCGTCCAAGGCGTCCTCGACGTCGGTCCGGCAACGCGCGGCGAGGGCTTCGGTCGAGGGATCGAGTTCCGCGAGTGCAGGCGCCAGGGCGAAGACGATCGCCAGCGTCGCCATCGCTTCCGGAGAGGATTCCACCGGCTCCTCGATCGGATCGACCTGCGCGAGGGCTGCGACGAGTCGCGTCAGCAGCGTGTTCGCTGCGGCGCGATGCTTCGGCGAGGCGTCGGCGAGCCGCGCGAGCGCCAAGGCCACCATCGCCTGCTCGAAGGGTGATGCAACGAGCGGACGGTGTCGATCGGCGATCGGGTCGTAGTCGCCGCGCAGCCCGAGCGAGGCGGGAATCGCCTCGTTCGCGAACTCGGTCTGCCCTTCGGTCGCATCGCTCGCAGGTCGCGTCGCAACCATCCCGTCATCGAGCCGCGCGAGCATCGCCGCGGTCAGCGAGTCGACGCTCTCCGCGTCGATCGTCGAGAGCGGCACCGCCGCCGCGAACCGCACCGCCTCGACCGGCGGGGTGCCCGGGGAGTCCTGCACGAGCCGCAGCACCGGCAGCCGGTAGAGGCCGATCGAATCGAACGCGGCGAGTTCCTTGACCTCGGCGGCGGGGAGATCCGCTTCGCGAGCGAGTCGTCGCAAGGTCTGCTGCGGAGTCCCCGCGAGGTTCGCGGCGAGCAGTCGACCGGGTGTCGCGAGATGCCACGTCTCGCCTCGGCGCAACGCGATCGCATCGCGCCCGGGCTCGATGAAGTCGGCGGCGGTCTCGAAGGTCGATCCGGACAGCGGCACGGGCTCGCCGCAGAGGTCGAGTTCCAGCGCGATCGATGCGCCGAGTTCGGCGCGGAGCGCCGCGGGAAGGTCGCCGGCGACGGTCGCGGCCAGGTCGGCCAGCGCTCGCCCGACGGCGCGGCGAAGCATGCCGGCGTCGGCGGAGGAGTCCTCGCCCATCGCGACCACCTGACCCCGCAGGCGAAGCACCACGCCCGCGGCGAAGACGCCCTCGAGCGGGACCTTCGCGTTCTCGGACGTCGCTTCCGGCACTTCGAGGGCATCGATCCATGCCCGCGCCGTCACCCAGGCGGTGGCGGCGGTCTCGGCGGCGGGCCGATCGGCGGGCGTCGCGCTCGCGTTGCGGGTTCCGATCCCCGCGAAGAGCGCGATCAGCGTGGCGATCACGCCACAACGCGTGGCGGTGAAGGTGTGGTCTCGCCGCCACAGGTCGGGTTCTGCGGGCCGACGCAGGGGACCTCGCGACGCGGGGAACCCTCGATTCGACCTCCTCGGGCAGGGATGGCGCGTGGGGATCGCCTCGGAACTCGGATCAGGCACGGGAATTGTTTCTCCGGTTCAACGATCCGCGCTTCCGTCGGCGTCGTCCGGCGGTAGCGTAGGGACATCTGAAGAGGAGAGAACGATGCTCGCCGAGGCCATGATCCGGCTGACCGCCAACCAGAAGAAGATGATGCTGCTCTCGCTGCTCTCCTTCCTGGCGCTCTGCTGAACCCGACGACACGATCCAAGCAACCTGCCGCGGCATGGCCCGCGGCGACGGGGCGAAGGTGTGAGAAAGAAGAAAAACCGCGGCCCTTGGGCCGCGGTTGTTCGTTGCCTGATCAGCGGGTCGGCGATCAGAAGCTGATCTTGTCGGTGCCGAGCGCGCCG
>JBMTTG010000321.1:0-3287 GCA_049449095.1 Phycisphaerales bacterium
CGATCCGTTCCCGGCCTGCCGCCCGGCGCCCTGATCGGCATGGTGCACCTCGCGGCCCTGCCGGGCAGTCCCCACTCGAGCCGCGCCGTCGCGGAGATCGCGGCGGAGGCGGCTCGCGAGGCACGTCTCCTCGCAGAGTCGGGCTTCGACGCCATCCTCGTCGAGAACATGCACGATCGTCCGTACCTGCGTCGCGAGGTGGGACCCGAGACCGTGGCCGCGATGGCGGTGGCCACCGCCGCGGTGCGCGAAGCCGTCGCGTGTCCGGTCGGGGTGCAGGTGCTCGCGGGCGCGAACGTCGAGGCGCTCGCGATCTGTGTCGCGACCGGGGCGACCTTCCTTCGCGCCGAGGGATTCGCCTACGCCTCGGTCGCCGACGAGGGCCTCTTCGGCGAGGCCGACGCGGCGCGGCTCCTGCGCCGTCGCCGCGAACTCGGCGCCACCGGGGTCGCGATCCTCGCCGACATCCGCAAGAAGCACTCGAGCCACGCGATCACGTCGGATCTCTCGCTGGGCGACCTCGCGGAAGGCTGCGCCTTCTGCGGTGCCGACGCGGTCGTGGTGACCGGTTCCGCCACCGGGCATCCGACCTCCGCCGAGGATCTTGCCGCCGCCCGGCGAGGCGGGCCCCTGCCGGTCGTGGTCGGATCGGGCGCCGATGCCGCGAGCGTCCGTGCGCTCCTCGAGCAGGCCGATGCGATCGTCGTCGGCAGTTCGATCAAGCGCGACGGGCACTGGGCCAACCCGGTCGATCCAACGCGGGCGAGGGCGTTCGTCCAGGCCGCTCGCGGCGGATGACCGATCGTCTCAACCTCACCGATACACTCACGACCATGCAGGTCTGGATGAACGGCTCGCTCGTTCCCGCCGAGGAGGCGCGGGTGAGCGTCTTCGACCGAGGATTCCTCTTCGGGGAAGGCGTCTACGAGTCGGTCCGGGTCTGCGGCGGACAGGCCCCGTTCCTTCCGCGGCACGAGGCGAGGCTTGCGCGAAGCCTTTCGGCGATCGGGCTCGACGCCGAACTGGCGACGCGGCTGCCGGTCGCCGTCGAAGCGCTCCTCGAACGAGAAGCCCTCGCCGAAGGCAACGTCTATCTCCAGATCACCCGGGGCGGCACGGTGGGCGCCCGTCGCCACGTGCCCGACGCGGACGCCGCGCCGACGATCTTCGCCTTCGCGATGGCGGCACCGCCGCTCGGGGAGTCGCCGGCGGCGATCCGGGCGATCACCCGCGCCGACGAGCGATGGCATCGCTGCGACATCAAGAGCACGAACCTGCTCGGCAACGTGCTGGCCCTCGCGGCCGCCGACGACGACGACGCCGAGGAGGCGATCCTCGTCCGAAACGGCTTCGTCTCCGAAGGCGCCTACACGAACGTCTTCGCTCGAGTCGGCGACGAATTCTTCACGCCGCCCATCGATGGCGAGCCGTCGATTCTCGGCGGCGTGACCCGCGACATGCTGATCGAACTGCTGCGTGCGGACGGTCGCGTCCGCGTGAACGAGGCCTCGATCGCGGCGACTCGCCTTCGCGAGGCCGAGGAGATCCTCGTCACCTCGAGCCGGCGCATGGCGTCGGCGGTGACGGTCCTCGACGGCCGGCCTGTCGGCGACGGCCACATCGGCCCCGTCGCCCGTCGGTGCTTCGACCTTCTTCGCCGCGCGATCACGGGCTCGCCGGCGATTCCACCTACTTCGCCCGTCGGAACCTCCGCATGAGCCTTCGCCTGATCGCCGTCGAGACCGGCAACACCCGCACCCGCCTCGGGCGATTCGACGGCGACACGCTCGTCGAGTCGGTCTCGCTGCCGAACGATCGGCTCGACGAGGTCGCCGACCGCGTCGCGGGCTGGTGGGAGGAGATCGCCCGCGGCGAGGACGATCGCGCCATCGTCGCCTCGACGGTGAACGAGTCCGTGGCCATGAAGCTCCGCAGCGCGATCGAGGACCGCACCGGCGTGGAGGTCTTCTGCGTCGGCGACGATCTGCCGGTGCCGATCGGCGAGTCGCTCGACCCGGAGACGATCACCGGCCAGGACCGTCTGCTTGCCGCCGCCGCCGCGTGGGACACCTTGAAGCAGGCGTGCATCGTGATCGATGCGGGCACCGCGGTGACGGTCGACTTCGTCGACGGTGAAGGCACCTTCCACGGCGGCGCGATCGCCCCGGGCGCCCGCATGCAGCTCAAGGCGATGCACGAGCACACCGCAGCGCTGCCGAGCCTCGAGTTCACCAAGCCCGACGAGGCGGAGGTCTTCGGACGCAACACCGCGCAGGCGATGCTGCATGGGGTCTACGACGGCATCCGCGGGCTTGTCTGGCGGCTCGTCGAAAGGTACTCCGAGCGCTACGGCGCGTTCCCGATGGTGATCGCGACCGGCGGCGATGCGGAGACGCTCTTCGGCGACGACGAACTCGTGAACCGCATCGTGCCGGACCTGACCTTGCGGGGAATCGCGGTGGCGGCGCGCCACGCGCTCACCGAAGACGATGGCGGCGGCCTCCGACGCGATGGCGGCGCCTGAATCGAGGCCTCGGGCCGAAGTGCGGGCGAGCCTGCTGACCGCCAAGGCCTCGGGCGCGATCGCGACGATCGCGGTACGGGGCGAACCGGCGTCGTTGGTCGAGGCACTTCGATCGCTTTGCGGCGGGTCCGAGATCCCTTCGGCGGGCGAGGTCTCCTTGCGGAGATTCGCCGACGTCGACGCGGGACTGCTCGTGCGGCTTCGCGCAGACCTCGCGTGGCTCATGCCGCATGGCGGCGTTCGGATCGTCGAGCGGCTTGCGTCGGCGCTTGCGGACCTCGGCGTCGAATGGGCTGATGCTCCCACCGGCTTCGACGATCCGCGCGACGTCCATCCCGAGTCCGCCGACGCGATCGAGGCGGCGATGCTCGCCGCGCTTGCGGAGTCCGCGAGCCCGCTCGCGATTCCGCTGCTGCTCGATCAGCCGAGACGCTGGCGCGAGCACGCGTCACCCGGCGACTCCGCCGACCCATTCACCGACGACGATCGAGCGCGCTGGCGGCGGCTCGATCGACTGATCGATCCGCCGACGGTGTGCGTGGTCGGGCCCCCCAACGCCGGCAAGAGCACCCTGCTGAACACGCTCGCCGGGCGCGACGTCGCGATCGCCTCGCCCGTCGCCGGCACCACCCGCGACTTCGTCTCGACGCGGCTCGATCTCGCGGGACTCGTCGTCGAGTGGCTCGATCTGCCGGGGTTCGGCGAGGCCGAGGCCGAAGGCGGTCTCGGTGACGATCGCGACCTCGCCTCGATCGACGCTGCG
>JBMTTG010000322.1:0-3281 GCA_049449095.1 Phycisphaerales bacterium
GCATCGCGCGGGCAAGATGGAGCCGAGCCTTGACCCTCAGCGTCCTCGTCGCCGTCGCGAGCGTCATCGGTGCCGCGGTGTTGCTGGCCATGCAGGACTCGCCCCGGCGGCGTGGTGGCGATGCGGGCGGGCCGTCGCGGGACGGCGTGGTGAAGCCGGAGATGCGCGACACCATCCGCGCCGCGATCTACGCCGACAACTGGTTCGCGATGTACGTCAACGGGAAGCTGGTCGCCGTCGACTCGATCGACTTCCTGCCCCACAACGTCGTGGCGGTGGATCTGCTCCCGGAGTACCCGATGACCATCGCGGTGCTCGCCAAGGACAACGCCGATCCCGGCACCGGATGCGAGTACGGACGCTCGATCGGCGACGGTGGGTTCATCCTGAAGTTCGCGGACGGCACGGTGACCGACGGATCGTGGAAGGCGAAGTGCTTCTTCCACGGCCCCGTCGAGAGGCGGGTCGAGGCGCCGACGGTGGTCGTCACCGAGTTGCCGCGCGACTGGTTCTCGATCGACTTCGACGACTCGTCGTGGCCGCACGCGACCGAGTGGCCGGAGGAGCGGATCCGCCCCAAGGCGCCGTACTTCGAGCACGACTTCGAAGGTGCGAAGTGGATCTGGACCGCCGATCTCGAGCTCGACAACACCGTGGTCCTGCGCACCCGGGTCGAGAAGCCGGGCGTGAAGCGACGCTGGACGACGCGGTCGGATCTTTCGGCGACCGGCGAGCCGTTCGCTCGGTAGGGCTTTGGGGGCGTCGATTGGCTCGCGCCGGTGCACGCGTTCGAGGCCCGAGCCGCATCGCGGGCGCCAGACATCGCCCGAGGGCATACGACGCGTCCAGGTCGCATCGCCGATCGACGCGGCGCTCGTGATGCGAGGCGAACTGGTTTCGAGGGATTCCGAGGCGACGCGACCCTCGCGAGGTCGCGATTCGGCGTCGAACCGCCGAGCGAAGTGCATCGAATTCCGGCCTGTGCGGCGAAACCCGCACCGTCGGTCCGGGCTCGCAGCGGTCCGACGATCCATCGTTCGAACAGGGTCGCTTCGCCTGCCCGATCCATCTCGGTCCCGTGGTACCTTTCCCGCCTTCCGTTTCCAGCCCAACGAGTGGAGATTCAACCGTGACCACCGCCAGCGCCTGTCCCTTCGCCTCCGGATTCGTGCAGGACTCCTCCAAGGGCCGCAAGAACCGCGACTGGTGGCCGGGGCAACTCGACCTCTCGCCGCTCAAGCGCAACTCGTCGAAGGCCGACCCGATGGATCCGGGCTTCGAGTACGCCAAGGCCTTCAAGTCGCTCGACCTCGCGGCGCTCAAGAAGGACCTCGTCACGATCATGAAGGAGTCGCAGCCGTGGTGGCCCGCCGACTACGGCCACTACGGCCCCTTCTTCATCCGCATGGCCTGGCACAGCGCGGGCACCTACCGCGTGAGCGACGGCCGCGGCGGCGGCGGGGCGGGCATGCAGCGCTTCGCGCCGCTCAACAGCTGGCCCGACAACGCGAACCTCGACAAGGCCCGCCGCCTGCTCTGGCCCATCAAGCAGAAGTACGGCCAGCAGATCTCCTGGGCCGACCTCATGATCCTCGCCGGCAACGTCGCGCTCGAGGACATGGGCTTCGAGACCTTCGGCTTCGGCGGAGGCCGCGCCGACGTGTGGGAGCCGGACGAGACCTACTGGGGCACCGAGGGAACCTGGCTCGGCGACCAGCGCTATCGCGGTCAGCGTGAACTCGAGAATCCGCTCGCCGCGGTGCAGATGGGCCTGATCTACGTGAACCCCGAGGGCCCCAACGGCAACCCCGATCCGCTCGCGTCGGCGCACGACATCCGCGAGACCTTCGCCCGCATGGCGATGAACGACGAGGAGACCGTCGCGCTCATCGCCGGCGGCCACACCTTCGGCAAGACCCACGGCGCGGCGGATCCGTCCAAGTACGTCGGACCCGAGCCCGAGGGCGCGCCGATCGAGCAGATGGGCCTCGGCTGGAAGAACTCCTTCGGCAGCGGACACGGCGCCGACACCATCACGAGCGGTCTCGAGGGCGCGTGGACGCCGACCCCGACCACGTGGGACGGCAGCTACTTCGACACCCTCTTCGGCCACGAGTGGGAACTCACCAAGAGCCCCGCGGGCGCGCACCAGTGGGTGCCCAAGGGGACGAGCGTCACCGCGCCCGATGCGCACGACGCCTCGAAGCGGCAGACGGTGATCATGCTGACCACCGATCTCGCGCTTCGGATGGATCCCGCCTACGAGCCGATCTCGCGGCGCTTCCAGAAGGACCCTGCGGCATTCGCGGACGCCTTTGCGCGGGCATGGTTCAAGCTGACCCACCGCGACATGGGGCCGGTCTCGCGCTATCTCGGCTCGGAGGTTCCGAGCGAGCGGCTGATCTGGCAGGATCCCGTGCCGACGGTCGATCATCCGCTCGTCGACGCGAAGGACATCGCGGCGCTCAAGGCGAAGGTCCTCGCGTCGGGCCTCTCCGTCGCGCAACTGGTCCGCACCGCATGGGCCTCGGCCTCGACCTTCCGCGGCACCGACAAGCGGGGCGGCGCGAACGGCGCCCGCATCCGGCTCGCGCCGCAGAAGAACTGGGCCGCCAACAATCCCGCCGAACTCGCGAAGGTGCTCCCGATCCTCGAGGGGATTGCGAAGGAGTTCAACGCCGCGGCCGGTGCCAAGCGGATCTCGCTCGCCGACCTCATCGTGCTCGCCGGCGGTGCCGGAGTCGAGAAGGCCGCGAAGGACGCGGGCGTCTCGGTCGAGGTGCCGTTCACGCCCGGCCGCACCGACGCCACGCCCGAGCAGACCGACGCGCATTCGTTCGCGGTGCTCGAGCCGACCGCCGACGGCTTCCGCAACTACCTCGGCAAGGGCCACATCCGCCGCTCGGAGCAGTTGCTCGTCGACAAGGCCGACTTCCTGACCCTGACGCCCCCCGAGATGACCGTGCTCGTCGGCGGCATGCGGGTGCTCGGCGCGAACTTCGATGGCTCGAACCTCGGCGTCTTCACCGCGACGCCGGGCAAGTTGACCAACGACTTCTTCGTGAACCTGCTCGACATGGGCACGCAGTGGGAGCCGCTCTCCTCCGACGAGGAGATCTTCACCGGCCGCGATCTCGCCTCGGGGCAGGTCAAGTGGAATGCGACCCGCGTCGATCTCGCATTCGGCTCGAACTCCGAACTTCGCTCGCTCGCGGAGGTCTACGCCTCGGACGACGCCAAGGCGAAGTTGGTGCACGACTTCGTCAAGGCGTGGGACAAGG
>JBMTTG010000323.1:0-3266 GCA_049449095.1 Phycisphaerales bacterium
CGCGAGCGGCTTCAGTCGCTCTTGGATCTGGTGCGTGCGATGCGTGGCTGGAGCCGTGGGGAGCTGTCGGCGGCGCTTGGGCGGGACCCGACGAAGCTGGTGCCGGCAAGCGGCAATCCGAAGCTCGACCTCGTGCTGCGGCTCGCGCGGGTGATGGAGTGGTCTCCCGGCGAAGTGCTCGAGGCGATCGACGGCGATCCGGTCGCGGAGGCGTGGATGCCGCCAGCCGTGCATCGGGCGATCCCCGAGGATCTCGGCGAACTGGCGGCCTTCCTCGAGACCGCGCGGCGCGAGCGGCGATGGGACGTTCTTCGCGGCGCCGGGGTCGCGATGCGTCGAGACGCCGACGATCCCGACCGGCGGGCGCTGGCCGATCACGTCGTCGCGAGTGCGTGGGCGGGCATGGGATGCTTCGCCTGCTCGCTCGCCGCGGCGCAGCGCGGGCTCGGCGAGAGCGGACTGCACTTCGGCACGCGATCGCTCCTCTCCCTCGATGCGGCGGCGGCGCACTACGCGCTCTGGAACCTCGTCGAGAGCCACGCGATCGCCACCGATCTCCTGCTCTCCCTCGAACGGCGATCCTCGGAGGATCGGCTGTCGCGACTGATCGTCGCCTCCGCCCGCTCGATCCGCGGCCACGCCCGCCGTCGGCTTGCCGCGGAGGAGCACCAGGCCGGCGATCCCCATGCCGAGTCCGCCTGCGACGACCTCGCGGCGGCGGAGCGCGAGTTCCGCTGGCTGCACGAGGACTTCGCGGATCCGGCGGACCTCGCCCGAGCCCACGTGTGCCGCGGCGGGTGGCTCGAGTGCCGAGCGAGGCTCGACGGATCGGTGCGACGGGTGCTCGAGGCGATCGTGGAGGGCCTCGACGAGGTGGTCGACATCGAGCGCGTGTCGGATCCCGATCTGCTCGAGGCCCACGGCTGGTGGTGCATCTTCGGCGCGAACCTCGCGCTGCGTCTCGGCGAGGATCCCTCCGGGCAGCAGCCGATGGCGATCCTCACCAACAAGTGCTTCGAGATCGCCGACCGCCTCGACCACTGGGCGATGCGCGAGCGATCCTTCACCCTCGAGCACTTCCGAAGGCAGCGGGCCTGGGGCGGCGAGGACCAGTTCGATCAGTGGGTGCTCGACGCGGAGGACCTTCGCGTGCTGATGGGCACCATGGGCCGGTTCCCGCGCTTCCGCGAGGTGGGATGGAGGATCATCTCGCTCGCCGGATTCGTCGACGGCTGATGCGCCGCAGCGGCTCCGCCGAGGGCGGGTCGGCGGAGCCGCTGTGCGTCTCGATCGGAGGCTTCAGGAGGGCTTCTGCTCGAGCAACTGAAAGGGGATCGAGCCCACGTGGTGCGAGTCGACGGCGAGATCGATCGAGTACTCGCCGAAGGAAGGCAGCGACAGACCGTTGATGTCGATGACGAGCGAGATCGCCGCGGTGCGATCCTTCTCGCCGAACGCGACACCGAGCTTCGCCTGCAGCGGATTCATGACGCCTCGCCCGTCGGCGTCGACCACATGCAGCTTGAGTTCGTGCTGGCCCGCCTCGATGCGATCGAATCGAAGCCGCACCGCCACCGAGCATCGCGGCAGGACGCAGGGCACCTTGGACGCGTGCAGACGGTCCATCGCCGACAGGATGCTCAGGGCATGGTGTTCGACGACGGCGGCCTTGCAGAGGGAGAGGATCTCGAGCTTCATGGCGAAGAGGGTAGGGCACGCCGGGCGATCGGTTGCGGAGCCGCCATCGATCGTCGGGGAACAGATGCTTCTTCCCGACGCGATCGACCGCTAGGCTGATCCCTTCAGCCGGCGAACCTCGTTCGGGTCCTGCCCCGAGCTGCGGGCCCGGTGCCGATGACCTTCCCGAGACCTGAGGAGAGAGCAGTGATGACGTCTCGCGTGTCCGAGAGTGGCTCGTCGCACGGTGTCCGAATCGACCGAGGGGCGTTCTTCGGGGCGGCGTGGCTCGCGGCCGCGATCTCGGGCGCCGGCATCGCGGAGGTTCCCGAGTGGGCGCCGCCCGAGATCCAGGCGCGTTCCGGCGGACCGTCGCCCTTCAACCTTCCGTGGGGCAGCTCCTTCACGAGCGGCACGCCGGCGATCGGCGCCGATGGCCAGGTCGCGTTTCGCCTGATCACGGTGGGCACCACCGGCATCGCCGGGCTCTGGGCCGGTGCGAACGGGCAGGGCGAGGTCGTGCATCAGGCACCGAGCGCCGATCCGGTCATCACCGATCCGGGCATCAACGCCTTCGGGCAGGTGGTCTTCGACCAGTACGACCTCTTCTCCTCGGACGGGCTTCATCGCTTCGACCCGAAGTCGGAAGAGGTCGTCGTTGCGGTGCCGCCGGGCGGACCGCTCGGGATCCAGACCTTCGGTTCGCCGCAGATCAACGATGCCGGCCTGATTGGCTTCCGCGCTGCGCTCGCTTCGGGCCAGGCCCACATCGTCGTCGCCGGCGGCGAGCAGCAGGTGCTCGCCGGCACACCCAACGTCGTGCCGGGAAGCGCGTTCACGTTCCTGTTCACTCCGAGCCTCGACGGGCAGGGCCGCATCGCGAGCAAGGTGCAGCGCGCGGCGGGCGGCAACGAGATCCGGATCTTCGCGGCCGGAGCGCCGTCGGTCCTGATCGCCGCCGACGCCTCCGCGAGCGCGGGCTCGCCCTACTCGGGCTTCGACAACGGCGTATCGCTCACCGACGCGGGCACGGTCGCGTTCATCGCGGCGCTCGTGGGCGGCGGTCGCGCCGTCTTCCTCTCCGACGGCGTCGACACGATCGAGATCGCGCGGGTGGGGGACGGGGTGGTCACCGAGATCGAGTTCTTCAATCCAAGCGCCAACGCCTCCGGGCTCGTCGCCTTCCGCGGGCGCGACGCCAACGGCCTCCGCGCGATCTTCGTGGGCGATGGGACGACGCTTGTCCGCGCGATCGGCGATCGCTCGCCGTTGCCGACCGACCTCGGGCCAGGCCAGATCTCCCGACCCGACGCGGCGCCGGTCTTCGGCGGCAATCCCCGCCTCAATGCACGCGGCGATCTCGCCTTCAACGCGTCGGTCGCGCCGCTTGGGAACTCCGCCGCAAGCTGGGGCACCGGCATCTTCGTGATGCGGGCGATGCCGCGGCGGGTGCCGGGCGACCTCGATGGCGATGGCGTCGTGACCGGCGCCGATCTGGCGATCCTGCTCTCGGCGTGGGGCGCGTGCGGCGACTGCGCAAAGTGCCCGGCCGATCTCGACGGAGACTGCGTCGTCGGCGGCGCGGACCT
>JBMTTG010000324.1:0-3249 GCA_049449095.1 Phycisphaerales bacterium
AGAGGGATTGGTGTTGCCCCACCTGACGATCGAGTTGAGGCTTGGGCCGGTCATCACCAGCGCGTAGGAGGTGTTGGCCGCGAGGGTGAAGGCCGAGGTGAGCGTGAAGGTCTGCCACGTGTACTGCTGCGTGACGGAGGTGTTGATCACCGCCGACGAGGCGAGCACGCTCCCAGGCACTCCGCCCGAGACCGCGCGGATCTCGAACTGCGCCGCCACGGCCACCGACGTGCCGGGAGTGGTGTTCGTCAACAGGATCTCGATCGAGCCGAAGTCAAAGGCGGTCGATCCGGTCGTGAAGAGATACGCCTTCACATCGTTCCCGCCGAAGGCCGAGCCGCCGGTCGTGTACGCCGCCGCGGTGTTCTGGATCAGCACCGTCGCGTCGGCAGGCGCGGCGCTTGCGCCGGCGAGGATCGCGGCAAGCGATAGGGGCAGGCGGACGGAGCGGCGCGAGCGGATCGACGTGAAATCAGGCATGGCGTGACCAAGGTGCGAGGGAGCAGGGGGCGGTCGCGTCAGGTCGGAGACCGAGATATCACAGGATGGACCGCGGGAGCGGGGTGTCCAGTTCGTTTCGGCGGAAAGGCGACCTTCCGGCGACCGCCGTGCCGCAGATCCCTTCGGATACCCTCCCGATCCGCCGCAACCATGCAGGTCCGCTTCCCAATACCTCGGCCCCGCGGCTCGGCGATCTTCGCCGAGTTCCTGTGCCGCTGCCGAGACCCGGAGATTCCCCGATGCGTTCGCCGACCTCGTTCTCTCGCTCGCTCGCCCCGATGCTCGTTGGGACGCTCCTCGTGAGTGGTCCCGCCCTGGCCGCGGACGGTCCCGACTCGGTGCCGCTCATCCCGCGGGACACGCTGTTCGGAAATCCGGATCGCACGGGCGTGCAGGTGAGCCCCGATGGCTCGCAGCTCTCGTGGATCGCCCCGCTCGACGGCGTGCTCAACGTGTGGGTGGCGCCGGCGGGGGATCTCGCGGCGGCGAAGGCGGTCACCAAGGACACCGATCGCGGCGTCCGGCAGTACTTCTGGATGCCGAACTCGACCCACCTGGTCTATCTGCAGGACCGCGGCGGCGACGAGAACTGGCGGGCGTACTCGGTGAACCTCGCGACCGGCGAGGAGCTCGACCTTACCCCGATGGACGGCGTCGCCGCGCAGATCGCCCACGTCAGCCGCGACTTTCCGGACACCCTCGCGATCGGACTGAACGACCGCAATCCGCAGTTCCACGACATCCATCTGGTGAACGCCGCGACCGGCGAGCGAACGCTGCTCTTCGAGAACCCGCGCTTCGCCGATGTGACCCTCGACGACGCGATGCGGGTGCGGCTCGTCTCGGAGATGAACCCCGACGGCTCGCTCGCCTCGTTCATGGTCGAAGGCACGGAGTTCAAGCCCTTCGACACCGTGCCCTTCGAGGACACCATGGGCACGCGAGCGGTGGGGCTCGACCGCAAGGGCGAGCGGCTCTTCGTGGTCGACAGCCGAGGCCGCGACAAGTCGGCGCTCACGGTCCGCAACCTCGCGACCGGCAAGACCGAGGTGATCTTCGAGGGAACCAAGGCCGACATCTCCGGCGCGCTCGTCGACCCCATCACCGACGAGATCGAGGCGGTCGCGAGCACGTACCTCAAGCCGGAGTGGACGGTCCTCGATCAGGCGATGCAGAAGGACCTCGACTACCTCCGCACCTTGCAGGAGGGCGAGATCGGGATCGGCAGCCGCTCGCTCGACGACTCGAAGTGGATCGTCTCCTTCCGTGAAGACGCCGGACCAACGGTCTTCTATCTCTACGACCGCAGCGCGGGCAGCGCGACGCGTCTCTTCACCAGCAAGGACGCTCTCGAGGGACTTCCCCTCGTGCCGATGCGGGGCGTCGAGATCCCGACCCGCGACGGCTTGACGCTTCCGGGCTACGTCTCGCTGCCGAAGTGGAGCGATCCCGACGGCGACGGCAAGCCGAACCAGCCGCTGCCGACGGTGCTCATGGTGCATGGCGGTCCGTGGGCGCGCGACTCGTGGGGCTACAACCCGTACCACCAGTGGTTCGCCAACCGCGGCTACGCGGTGATCTCGCCGAACTTCCGCGGCTCGACCGGCTTCGGCAAGGCGTTCGTCAACGCCGGCGACGGCGAATGGGCCGACGCGATGCACAACGACCTGATCGACACCGTCGAGTGGGCGGTCGCCAACGGCATCGCCGACCGCGATCGGGTGGGCATCTTCGGCGGCAGCTACGGCGGCTACGCGGCGCTCGCGGGCGTCACGTTCACGCCCGACGTCTTCGCGGCCTCGGTGGCGATCGTCGGCCCGTCGAACCTCATCACGCTGCTCAACTCGCTGCCGCCCTACTGGGCGCCGATGATCGAGATGTTCGCCAAGCGCGTCGCCGACCACCGCACGCCGGAGGGGCGCCGCAAGCTCCGCGACATGAGTCCCCTCACGCAGGTCGACGAGATCAAGAAGCCGCTGCTCATCGGGCAGGGAGCCAACGACCCGCGGGTCAAGCAGCCCGAGAGCGATCAGATCGTGAAGGCGATGCAGGCGAAGAAACTGCCGGTCACCTACGTCCTCTATCCCGACGAGGGCCACGGCTTCGCGAAGCCCGAGAACAACATCGCCTTCCAGGCCGTCGCGGAGACCTTCCTCGCCGAGCATCTCGGCGGCCGCGCCGAGCCGATCACGGACGAACTTGCGAAGTCGACGGCGCTGGTCGTCAGCAAGGGCAACCTCGATCTGCCGGTCGAGGAGACCTCGTGGGAAGAGGTCGAAGTCAAGGAGGCGAAGGCCGAGACGGTCTCCTACGACGACCTCACGCCGGCGATGCAGTCGCGGGCGGATCAGATGCTGGCGCAGCTCTCGCAGGCTCCGGCCGAGATGCTGCCGCAGATCCTCGAGCAACTCGAAGGCGCCGTCGGCATGGCCCCCGACGATCAGAGGCCGCTGCTCTTCTTCCTGATGGGCAAGGTCAAGGAGATGATCGGGCAGTAGCGCCGCGACCGCGGACGACGATCACTCCGCGACCGGCGTCAGCTCCGGCTCGGGCCGTACGAGCACGACCTTGGTGCAGGCGAGTTCGAATCCACCGCGGCGAGCGGTCCGTTCGGTCGCCACGCCCGGATGCGAACTGATGGTGGCGAATCGCAGGCCGCGTTCGGCGGCGAGCCGCACGCGGTGTTCGATCATCGCCCGCTGGACGCCGCGTCGGCGCCCCACCGGCTCCACCACGGCGCCAAAGACC
>JBMTTG010000325.1:0-3234 GCA_049449095.1 Phycisphaerales bacterium
TTGTCGGAAGAGTCGGGGGTGGGCGGATCAGCATCTTGCCAAGACGCCCGGCTCTCGTTGTAATGCCCGATTCCCCCGTTCCCGGAGCCAGTCGAGGCTCCGGGCGGCATGTTCGCGAACCATCAGGGCAGTTTCATGGCGATTCGGATCAAGGCTCGAGGCGGCGAGACGGCGGAGCAGATGCTGCGTCGTTTCAAGAAGTTGTGCGAGAAGGAAGGCCTCACCAAGGACATCAAGAAGCGTCAGTACTACGAGAAGCCCTCGGAGCGCCGCCGCCGCGACCTGCGTCGCCGCGTGGTCCGCGTCGCCCGTGAGGGCATGCCTCCGATGGCCCGCTGAGCGTCCCCAACGCCACCACCGTCGCCTCGCGCGGACGGCGATCCTGCCCCGGCGTTCCGGGTCGGTTGGAGCGTCCGCTGCGGGAGTCGAGGCGATTCGGTCGATCACTCCCGCCTTCACCAGCGTTTCGCACCGTGATCCCGGATGGTCCGGGCACGGCATCCCTGCTTCAAGAGCATGAGCCCCATGCCCACCCTCACGACCTTCGCTCTTCAGGCCGCCGACGCGGCGACTCCGGCCATCTCGATTCCCGGCGCCTGGTACCTCGCCCCGATCGGAGGCGTGGTCGCCCTGGTGATGGCCTTCGTCTTCTACCGCTCGGTCGTCTCGCACTCCGAGGGTGACGACAACATGGTGCGGATCGCCCAGGCGGTTCGCGAAGGCGCGTACGCCTACCTGCGAGCGCAGTGGAAGGTCGTCTCGATCGTCTTCGTGCTGCTCGTGATCGCCCTCGTCGTGATGGGCTTCGCGGGCCTGCAGGAGAAGGTCGCCGCGATCGGCGTGCCGATCGCCGGCCTGCTCTCGGGCCTCTGCGGCTTCTTCGGCATGAAGACCGCGACCAACGCCTCGGCCCGCACCGCCGCGGCGGCGAAGAACTCGCTGAACGACGGCCTCAAGGTCGCGTTCCGCGCGGGCGGCGTGATGGGCCTGTGCGTGACCGGCTTCGCGCTGCTCGACGTCTCGATCTGGTTCTACCTGCTCACGCAGGTCTTCGGCTACGCGGATCTCGTCGCGGTCACGACCGCCACCCTCAGCTTCGCGATGGGCGCGAGCCTCCAGGCGCTCTTCAGCCGCGTGGGCGGCGGCATCTACACGAAGGCCGCCGACGTCGGCGCCGACCTTGTCGGCAAGGTCGAGGCGGGCATTCCCGAGGACGACGCCCGCAACCCCGCGACGATCGCCGACAACGTCGGCGACAACGTCGGCGACGTGGCCGGCATGGGCGCCGACCTCTACGAGAGCTACTACGGATCGATCCTCGCGGCGATGGCCCTCGCGGCGGCCGCGGCGTTCCGGCTCACCACGCTCGGCGATGCCTTCGAGGGCTTCAACGCGGAGCACGCGATCAAGCTCGTCTCGCTTCCGGCCGCGCTCGCGGGCCTGGGCATCCTGACCTCGGTGATCTCGATCTTCCTCGTCCGCACCCGCGAGGGCGCGACGATGGGCGAACTGCTCAAGAGCCTGCACCTGGGCGTGTGGGCCTCGAGTGCGATGATCATGGTCGGCTCGTTCTTCCTCTTCCGCTTCCTCGTCGGCGACGTTCCCGGAGTGAGCCACTGGGGACTCTGGACGGCGATCGTGGCGGGACTGATCGCGGGCCTCGTGATCGCGTGGGGCACCGAGCGCTACACCTCCTACGAGCACGCCCCGACCCGTCGCATCAGCGAGCAGGCGCAGACCGGCCCCGCGACGGTGATCATCTCCGGCATCGCCGAGGGCATGGTCAGCACGTGGATTCCGATGCTGACGACCGTCGCGGCGATCCTCGTCGCGTTCATCGCGGCGGGCGGCAACGAGGTCTTCCTGCTCGGCGTCTTCGGCGTCGCGATCGCCGCGGTCGGCATGCTGTCGACCCTCGCGATCACCCTTGCGACCGACGCCTACGGACCGATCGCCGACAACGCCGGCGGCAACGCCGAGATGACCCACCAGCCCAAGTTCGTCCGCGAGCGGACCGACATGCTCGACTCGCTCGGCAACACCACCGCGGCGACCGGCAAGGGCTTCGCGATCGGCTCGGCGGCCCTCACGGCGCTGGCCCTGCTCGCGGCCTACGTGATCACCGTGCAGACCTATCTCGCGGGCATCCAGCCGAACATCTCGATCGGCGGCGAGACCGTGGAGACTGCGAAGGCCTCGCTTCCGCAGCTCCTCGCCTACTTCGACGTGACGCTCCTCAACCCGCAGGTCCTCTGCGGCCTGTTCGTGGGCGTCATGCTCGTCTTCGTCTTCTGCGCCATGACCATGAACGCCGTCGGCCGCGCGGCCTACGCGATGATGATGGAGTGCCGACGCCAGTTCGGGATCATGAAGGGCGCGTTCAAGAAGGCGGGCATGAGCGAGGCGGACATCGCCGATCCGAACAAGTGGCCGTTCGAGGTGACCTCCGACGGCAAGCAGTACCCCGACTACGCCAACTGCGTGGCGATCTCGACTTCGGGCGCCCTCAAGGAGATGGTGGTTCCGTCGATCATGGCGGTCCTCGTCCCCATCGTCGTGGGCCTGATCCTCGGCGTCGCGGGCGTGATGGGCATGCTCGCGGGAGCGCTCGTCTCGGGCTTCGCGGTCGCGATCTTCATGGCCAACGCCGGCGGTGCGTGGGACAACGCGAAGAAGTGGATCGAGACCGGGCAGTTCGGCGGCAAGGGCTCCGACAGCCACAAGGCCGCGGTCGTCGGCGACACCGTCGGCGATCCCTTCAAGGACACCTCCGGTCCGGCGCTCAACATCCTCATCAAGCTCGTCAGCGTGGTGTCGGTGGTGTTCGCGGGCCTCGTCGTCCAGTACCACCCGCTCTTCGCCGCGTGGCTGAACCTCAAGTGATCGAAGGCCGCCGATGAGCCGGTCGACGAGCTCGACCGATCCCGAGAAGGTCCGCGGCTTCGCGATCGAAGCGGCGCGACTGCTGCACGATCGCAAGCTCGAGGATGTGCTCGTGCTCGACGTGCGTGGCCTCAGCAACGTCTGCGAGTACGTGGTGCTCGCCTCGGGCACCAGCGGTCGGCAGATGAAGTCGGTGGCGACCGAGGTCGAGAAGCTCGGCAAGGGGATGGGCTTCCCGCCCTTCCGCGAGAGCCGCGACCCTTCGATCAGCTGGGTGGTCGCCGACTTCGTCGACGTGGTGGTGCATCTCTTCGAGCCGCAGCAGCGGGGCTTCTACGACATCGAGACCCT
>JBMTTG010000326.1:0-3225 GCA_049449095.1 Phycisphaerales bacterium
AGCAGGTCGAGGGCTCGCTGCCCGCGACCGCGCAGGCGCTGCCCGCGACCGAGGGCGACGGCGCTTTGCGGTTCACGCCGAACCGCTACGCCAAGACCTTCCAGAACTGGCACGAGAACCTCCGCGACTGGTGCATCAGCCGGCAGTTGTGGTGGGGCCACCGCATCCCGGTGTGGAGCCGCACCGCCGATGCCGCGGCGCTGGGCGTCGAGGCGACGGCCGCGGCGCGGGCGACCGCGGAAGGCTCGCCGTTCCATGGTGCGTGGGCGAAGCGCGGTGCCGCCGAGATGCTCCGCGCCCTGCCCGACGGCACCTTCGAGCATCTGGTCTGCCTGCCGAGCCCGACGGAGATCGGCGAGGCGGAGGAGGCGGCGCTTGCTTCGGAACTGGTCACCGCCGGCTACGCGCAGGATCCCGACGTCCTCGACACCTGGTTCAGCTCGGCGCTCTGGCCGCTCTCGACGATGGGCTGGCCGGATCCCGCGAAGTTCCCCGAGACGAAGGGCCTGCTCGAGACCTTCAACCCGAGTTCGGTCCTCTGCACCGCGCGGGAGATCATCACCCTGTGGGTCTCGCGCATGGTGATGTTCAACCGGCATCTGCGCGGCGGCACGCTGCCCTTCAAGGACGTCCTCATCCACGCGATGATCCAGGACGGCCACGGGCAGAAGATGTCGAAGTCGCTCGGCAACGGCTTCGATCCGCGCGACATCGTGCACAGCCACGGCGCCGACGCCCTCCGCTTCACGCTGGTGCAGCTGACGACGAGCACGCAGGACGTGCGCATTCCCGTCGACATGGTGTGCCCCTACACCGGCGAGACCTTCACGCCGCCGTGGACGAAGAGCCCCTCGGGCCACGTCGTCGCCGAGCCGGTCGTCGAGAGCCCCAAGGCCAAGGGCCGCTTCATGACGAGCGCCTATGGCGCCGCGAGCGGTGCCGCGACGCCGAGCGAGGAGAAGCCGCTCGCGCGGAACACCTCGAGCCGCTTCGATCAGGGCCGCAACTTCGCGAACAAGCTCTGGAACGCGACCCGCTTCGCGGTGGGGATCCTCGGCGAATCGCCCGCGGCAGGGGCCAGCGCGTCGATCGCGGGGGCGAGGCTCGAGGACCGCTGGATCCTCGCGACGCTGCGGCAGGCGATCGCGCGGCTCGACGAGGCGCTCGACCAGTACCAGTTCAGCGCGGCGGCGGAGGCGCTCTACGACTTCGCGTGGCGGGACTTCTGCGACTGGTACCTCGAGGCGATCAAGCCGAGCGTGCGCGAGGACGCGAGGCAGCGTCAGGTGCTGCGCACCGTGCTCGACGCGCTGCTGCGGGCGCTGCATCCGGTCTGCCCGTTCGTGACCGAGACGCTCTGGCCGCACCTTCGCGCGACCGGCCCTGCGGGCCTCGCAGAGATGCCGCTTGCCGACGCACCGCTCTGCGCGATCGCCGCGTGGCCGACGGCGGGCGAGTCCCTCGGCGATGCCGAAGCGATCGCGACCTTCGAACGGGTTCGAACCCTGGTCTCCCAGATCCGCACCCTGCGCGGCGAGCGGAACGTGCCGCCGAAGAAGCGGCTTCGCCTGCTTGCGCCGTCGGCGGTGCTCGAGTTGGCGGCTGCGGCGGGGGGACTCGTCGAGCACCTCGCGGGCCTCGACTCGATCGAGCGCTGGGAGCAGGGCGAGGCGCCGGCGGGCTCCGCGGCGATCGCCTTCGAGGGGTCCGAACTTCGCCTCGACGGGATCGTCGACGCGGCCGATCTCGGCGAGGAGCGCAAGCGTCTCGAGAAGCTCGTCGCGAGCCTCAAGGGGCGGATCTCCGGATTCGAGGCGAAGCTCTCGAATCCCGGCTACCTCGCCAAGGCGAAGCCGGAACTGGTCGAGGAGACGCGTGGTCTGCTCGACCGGTCGAAGAGCGATCTCGAGGCGGCCGAGCGGGCGCTCGGTTCGCTCGGCGGATAAGGATCGAGGCGTGCGTCGGGGCAAGAGCCTCTCGCAACGCCTACCCTCCGCGGGTCCGGGAGCGTTCGGGTGTGGGATCTCAGGAGTCGCAGGTGACGGAACGAGTCGGCGACCAACACGCAGGAAGCGTCCGGCCCCGCAGTGTGGGCCTTGCCTTCTCCCTCACCAACTTGATCCTGGGGATGCTCGCGGGCCTCGCGGCCTGCACCACGCCGACCGATTCGCCCAAGACCTCGCCGCCGTCGCCCGCCGAGACCACTTCGAACAACCCCGCGTCGGCGCCCGCGGCCGTCGCCTCGGTCACGCCGACCCGCACCGCCGAGCCGGCGGAACTGCGGGCCCCGGGGGAGATCGCCGTCGTCGTCTCGCCTTGGACCGGTGAGGAGTTCGGCGGGGGGCTCGACGGCTCGATCATCGCGACGCCGAACTACCGGCTGCACTCGACGCTGCGCGACGACTCGCTCGAGCGCATCCTGCCGCGCTACATGGAGGCGGCGTTCGACCACTACCGCACCGCGATCGTCGACCTGCCGCTCCCCCCCGAGCCGCTCAAGTCCTACATCTTCGGCAGCCGCAGCGAGTGGAACCGCTTCACGGAGTTCAAGCTTCCACCTCGCGAGGCGAGGTCGATGTTGCAGCTGCGTCGCGGCGCGTACACCGCCGACGCCGAAGTGGTCCTGCACGACCTCGGGCGCACCGACACGCTCTTCCTCACGGCGCACGAGGGTTGGCATCAGTACACCCAGTCGGTCTTCCGCGAGTCGCTGCCGATCTGGCTCGAGGAGGGGATCGCGACCTACATGGAAGGCCACCGCTTCGACTCCGAGGCCGGGGTGGCGGTCTTCATGCCGTGGCGGAACCTCGAGCGTTATGGCGAACTGCGGGCCCGCGCACGGCGCGGCGGGCTGATTCCGCTCGAGGAACTCGTCGATCGATCGCCGCAGTCGTTTCTCGAAGGCGGCTCGAATCGCCTGCTCACCTACTACGCGCAGGTGTGGGCGCTCACCCAGTTCCTCGTGCATGGCGAGAACGGCCGCTACCGCGCCGGGCTCGAGCGGCTGCTCGAGGATGCGGTGGACGGGCGCGTCTCCTCCCGCATCGCCTCGGTCGCGGGCCGACAGGGTCGCCGGGCCATGGGTCCGAGCCTTGGTCGCGTGGTGATCTCGGTCTACTTCTCGCCCGACTTCGAGCTCTTCAAGGAGCAGTACGAGGCGTTCCTCTCCGTGCTCATGCAGCGGGGCACCGGCACCGCGATCTGGCGGGGGAGGAATCCCTTCGA
>JBMTTG010000327.1:0-3203 GCA_049449095.1 Phycisphaerales bacterium
GCTGATGTGGTGGTGGCGTCGCCAGCGGTATGTCCAGCTCGACATCGAGAGGATCCTCGATCAGGCCGAGCAGGTCGCCGAGGAGATCGTGCGCGAGCTGCCCACGCACGATGGCCTTCACCATCTTGCCGGCAACGTCATCGAGTCGGCTCGGGAGGCGGAACGATGCACCAGGGCCATGAGCCGCCCCTGGAGCCTGCACCGCCTTCCGCCGTACTTCTTGATCACCTCGATTGCGCTGCTGCTCGCGTGGCTCTACTGGCAGTTCCTGCACGTCGCCTCGGTCGAGGTGGCGCTGCCTTCGATCGATGCGGCGGAGCTCCGCGCCCGTCTCGACGACGCCGAGGACCTTCGGCCGACGATCCGGATCACCGCGGGCTCGCGCGAGAACATCGAACTGCTCATGCGGGGCGAGGTGGACATCGGATTCGTGCAGGGCGGCATCGAGATCCCCGCCGAGCTGCCGCGGCATGAGCTGCCATCGCGGGAGACGGTGCTCCTCTTCGTTCGCCCGGGGCTCTCGAGGCTCGGGGCGGCGAAAGTGATCCTCACTTCGATCGCGAGTCAGGGAAGCCACTCGGTCCTGCAGGACTTCCTCCAAGCGGCACGCATCGGCAGCGTGCCCTCGATGCGTCACGAGTGGGCGCTGCTCTCCGGAGTGGAGGACTACGCGATCCCGGACGACGTCGATGCGGTGTTCGTCGTCAAGGATCTCGGCAGCGACGACACCGCCCGTGCCGTGCGACGCCTCGCGGACGCAGGCTTCACGATGACGAGCCCGAGCCTCGGGGTTCGCGGGGAGGAACTCGAGTACCTCGAGCCGATCGACCTTCCCCGCGGGCACATCCTCGACGAGCCGGCGGTGCCGAAGTCGCCGGTCCGCACCTATGAAGTCGCGGCCTACGTCGCCGCCAAGAGCGGACTTCGCCCAAGCCTGCTCGCCGCCGTCCATCGGATGCTCGCCGGCACCGAGGAGACCGCGCCGTGGCTGTCGGCCGACCCGACGTCCGAGGCCAAGCTCGACCTGTTCCGCGAGCTATCGCCGCCGCTTCCACCAGCTCAACACGATCATCAGCCTGATCGGCATCCATCAGGGCAACAAGGATCTGCTCGACGAATCGGATCCCGACGTGCGGCGCCGGCACCTGAACTACCTCGCCCGATGCGTCGATCTGCTGAGCCTCATCGACACGATCGCGGGGTACTACGTGCAGCGGAACGGATCGCTGCTCTACAGCAACCTCCTGTCGGCGGTGACCCAGCGGTCGAGCAACCTGAAGTTGGCGATCCTGATGCGGATGCAGCAGGCGCGCGGATCGGGATCCGCAGGATGACCGATCTCCTTCGCGCACTGGCACGCCGCATCGACGGCGACCGCGTCGATCTCGAGTCCTGCGTGGCCTCGGCGACCTCGAAGGCGGTCGCCGCGGCGCCGCGAGGGTCACGCCCTGCCCTTCATCGGATCGAGTCGCATGTCGCGTCGCGCGGACCTGCCGCCTTCCGATTCGACCCGAATCAGTTCGCGACGCTGCGCTTCGCGAATCGAACCCTCCGCTGCGGCCGATTCACCACGCCGTCGATCGTGCAGTTGCGCCGAGACGCCTGGCGGCCGCGGCGCATTCGCCTCTTCGTCCTCGGCGGCACGTCGCCGATCCTCGACATCGGAGCGTTGCAGGCGTGGTCGGGAGATGGCACGGTCTTCCAGGTCGCCTCGCAGTTCAACGCGCTCGAGTCGCCGGGCCCCTACGTGCCGCCCATCTCGGACTACTACTTCGATCCGACCCAGGGCCCTCGCGCGTCGGTCTCCGCCTATCCGGGCACGCTGCTGCGCCAGTACGCGGCGCCCGGGCCGCGCGGCGAACGCTTCGTGCAGGAGAGCGGCGGGCGTCAGATCGACCTTCTTCAAGAGGCGCTCGGCAGAGGCTTCGTGCAGGACGGCTATCTGCTCGGCGAGGCGCTTCGCGCGCGGAATGACTCCGCGAAGGAGGCCGACGCCTCGATCGAACGCCTCGCCTCGCGTGCCGAGCGGATCCGCGTCGGCTTGCACGAGTCGGTCGAGGTCATGCTCGGGCACGACTGGCACGGGCCGGTGCCGCGGGTCCGACCGCGGATCGACCAGGTGTTCACCTCGACGATCGCGGGTGGGCAGTACGGGGCCGCGGAGGTGCTCGGGCGAAGGCGATTCGAGCGGGTCGCGGAGACGTTGCTCCGGGCCGCCTATCTCGGCTCGATCCTCTCGGCGATCGCGCTCGACCGCGATCGCGTCGTCCTGACCCTCATCGGCGGCGGCGTCTTCGGCAATCCCCTTCCGCTCATCTGGCGATCGATCCTGTGGGCAGCGAGCGAGTGCGAGCGCGACAACGACACGCGATCGGGAATGGCATTGCCCGAGCGCGACCTCGACGTCTTCGTCAACGCCCGCGAGGCGATCGGCACGTTCCGCGGCACGCGACTCGATCGCGAGACGGCCGAGTGGAACGATCGCGTGTCGTGGGTCGGGTTCGGCTCGCGCGGACGCATCGAGCTCCAGGTCGCGAAGGAGTACAACGACACTCACCTCTGGAGCCAGCTTCGATCGAGACCCGACGCGGGGAGCTGGAGGCAGCCGACCGCGGCCGCGACGCGAACGCCACGAACGGCACGGACTCCCGAGGAACAGCTCGCCAGCCGGGTTCCCCTGTGGATCCGCAAGGCGGCCGAGGCGACGCGGCGCGATCGGGCCGGTTCGACCCGCGAACGCCTGGCTCGCCATCGGGCCCGCATGGAGCATGCCCGTCCAGCGAAGCCGGGCGACGTCTCCGTGTCGTGGGCCGGCGACTTCGACGCCGTCGATCTTCTGCTGCAGCGCCACTATCCGAATCAGTACGCCCGCGATCCCGATCGCCGTGAGCGAAACGTTCGCCTCGTGTTCGGCACCGCGGCCAACGCCCGCCGCTCGATTCGCAGCCTCGAGGCGCGCCTCCGCCGCCTTGAACAGGACGGGGTCATCCGGGCCCCAAGGGTCGCGGCCTTGGAGACTCACGGCCGGACGCTCTGACCCAGCGTCGAGCGGGCGCCTTCGCGTCCCACCGATCGCGACTCGCGCGAAGCTCGCCGCCCTTGGGAACGGCCCGAACGTCACCTATCTTGTGACCCATGACACCGGGGTCTTCCCTCATCGGCGCCGCGACGGAACTGGGGCTCGCCATCGACTGGCGATTCAT
>JBMTTG010000328.1:0-3186 GCA_049449095.1 Phycisphaerales bacterium
CTGCTCTCGAAGCTCTCGATCGGCTTCTGGTGCTTCCACGATCGCGACATCGCGCCCGAGGGCGCGAGCGTCGCCGAGAGCGAGCGGCTGCTCGACGCGGCGGTCTCGCACGCGGAGAGCCTGCAGAAGTCGACCGGCATCCGCACCCTCTGGGGCACCGCGAACCTCTTCTCCCATCCGCGCTACGTGCACGGCGCCGCGACGAGCGACTCCCCGGAGGTCTTCGCCCGCGCCGCGGCGCAGGTCGCGAGCGCGATGGAGGCGACCCTCCGCCTCGGCGGAAGCGGCTACGTCTTCTGGGGCGGGCGCGAGGGCTACTCGACGCTCCTCAACACCGATCTCGCCCGCGAGCAGCGGAACCTGGCGCAGTTCCTCTCCCTGTCGGCGGCGCACGCGGACTCGATCGGCTTCCGCGGCTCGCTCTTCATCGAGCCCAAGCCGAAGGAACCCTCGATCCACCAGTACGACTTCGACGCGGCGACCTGCCTGGCGTTCCTGCGCGGGCACGGGCTTGAAGGCCGCTTCAAGCTGAACATCGAGACCAACCACGCGACGCTCGCGGGGCATTCGATGGAGCACGAACTCCGCGTCGCCGCCGCCGCGGGGGCGTTGGGCTCGATCGACGCGAACCTCGGCGACGAGCACGCCGGCTGGGACACCGACCGCTTCCCGACCGACCCGATGCAGGCGGCCAAGGCGATGCTCGAGGTCCTCTCGATGGGCGGCTTCACCGACGGCGGCCTCAACTTCGACGCCAAGCGCCGACGCGGCTCCTTCGAGCCGATCGACCTCGTGCACGCCCACATCGCCGGCATGGACGCCTTCGCACGGGGCCTTCTCGTCGCCGCGGCGATCCGCGCCGACGGCCGGCTCGCCCGCTTCGTCTCGGAGCGCTACGCCGGTTGGGACGGGCCGCTTGGCCGCTCGATCGAGTCCGGCGCGGCGAGCCTCGCCTCGCTTCGGGACCACGCCCGCGCCTCGGCGGAGCCGGTTCTCCGCTCGGGCCGGCAGGAGGTCCTCGAGTCGGCGCTCTGGCGGTTCATCTGAGAGTCCGGGGCGGTTGCCCGGTCCCCCACTCGCCGTTAGCGTGCCGAGCACTCAAGGAGGAGTCGAATGAACCGCAGCATCACCGCCGTCTCCGCGCTCGCCGTCGCCGCGACCGCCACGCTCTTCGCCGGATGCGCCGGCGACATGACCAATCGCCTCGCCAACGATCGTCAGGTCCTCCGCGACATGACGATCGCCGATCCGCCGATCCCCGCCGCGGTCGTGCGGCAGTCCAAGGCGATCCTCGTGCTCGACACGGTGAACATCGCCGCGGGCATCGGCTTCGAGGGCGGCGGCGGCACGCTCGTCCGCAACCTCGGCGACGGCCGATGGTCGGCGCCGCTGGCGATGTCGGTGATCGCCGGCAGCCTCGGCATCCAGATCGGCGGCGAGGGCCGGCAGGTCGTGCTCGTCCTGAACGACGAGCAGGTGATCGAGCGGATCCTCTCGCAGGACGCCTACCCGCTCATGGGCGCCGCGGCGGTCGCGGGTCCCAACGCCGCGCAGGCGAACTACCAGAACCTCCCGGTGCCGAGCGTCTACAGCTACTCGAAGACCGGCGGGCTGTTCGTGGGCGCGATGGTCGGCGGCCTCGGCATCACGATCGACGAGAAGCTCAACAACAAGGTCTACGGCGGACGCTCGCCGCGGGAGATCCTCTCCGGCAGCGTGCCGACGCCCGCGGGCGGCATCGCCTACGCCGCGCAGCTCGACGCGATGGGCCGAATCCAGCCGACGCTCGCGACGGAGATCTCCGGCGACGCGCCGGAGTGACCGGCAGCGCCTCGACCGCCATGGCCTTCGCCTGCAACATCGACCGACGCGGACGCTCGATCCGGACGATCGCCGGCGCGATCACGCTGCTTGCGGGCGTGGCACTGCTCGCGGCGCCGATGTTCCTCGGCGGCGAGCCGGCCGGCGCCGAGGCGCCGGACGCCGCCCACCGCGACGCGGCGTTCCTCGTCGGCGGCCTTGCCGCCTGCTGCGGCGGCGCGTTCATGCTCTTCGAAGGGCTCGTCGGCTGGTGCGCGGTGCGGGCGATGGGCTTCAAGACGCCGGTCTAGCCGACGCGGCGACCACCGTCATGGCGGACTCCCGCACCTACGTCACCGCCGACACGCACTTCGGGCACGCCGAGGCGATCGGGCTCTTCAAGCGGCCGTTCGCGAGCGTCGAGGCGATGGACGACGCGATGGTCGCCGCGATCAACGAGGTCGTCGGGCCCGGCGATCGGCTGCTGCATCTCGGCGACTTCACCGGGCCGATCCGGCCGAAGCGCGACCTCGTGGAGTTCGCGAAGTCGATCCGGCGGCGGCTGCGGTGCCGCACGATCGAGCTCGTCGCGGGCAACCACGATCCGATCGATCGGGAGGACTTCCGGGCGATCTTCGAGGCGGTCCACGAACTGCCTTCGTGGAAGGACGACTCGGGACTCCGAATCGTCTGCTGCCACTATCCGCTCCGGACCTGGCAGGGCCGGCTCAAGGGAGCCGTGCATCTCTACGGGCATTGCCACGGCGCCCTTCCCGACGACGGCCGCTCGACGGATGTCGGCGTCGAGGCGCGGGGCTTCCGCCCGGTCGAACTTCGTTCGCTCGTCGAAGAACTCGCAAGCCGCCCGATCGGCGTGTGACGATCGGTCAGGGGCTCGGGATCACGCCCGGCAGCAGCTTCTCGCGGAAGAACCACCAGTCCTGCCGCGTGCCCTGCAGCGCCGGCTGCTCCCACGCGCAGACGCTGTTGGGGCTCTGCGTGTAGTTGTGTCCGAAGGTCTCGATCAGGTCGACGAGCGTCTCGTCGGCCATCGCGTAGTACTCCGTCGAGCCGTCGGCGTTGGCCATGGTGATCGCCTCGGGGCGCCAGAACGCCGGCCAGTCGATCCAGCGCGGCTTGAGCGGGTCGATGATCCAGCCCTGGTTGTTGTAGCCCACGCCGTCGTCCTCGACGATCGAGAGGAAGGTCTCTCCGGGACGAGGCACCTGCGAGAGGGTGAGCGTCTCGAAGCTCCGCACATTCAAGCCGAGGCCTGGCTCGCACGAGTTGAAGTTGCACGTCCAGCCGCCGTAGTCGCCAAGGTCGTCGGGGACGTTGCAGCCCAGGAACGCGTTGAGGGCGTAGCTTCGGATGCGGCGCTTGGGG
>JBMTTG010000329.1:0-3185 GCA_049449095.1 Phycisphaerales bacterium
TGCACGGCGAGTCGCCGGCGAGCCGGTAGTCGCCCGCGTTCGCGTCGACGAAGCGAGGATCGGCGTCCAGGTTGCCGAAGCCCGGCCAGCCGCCGCCGATGTTCGAGAACGAGATGGACTGCGCGCCGCCCGTGTAGAAGAGCTCGGGCGACGAAGGGGCGAGATTGCCGCGCACGATCGAGTTCGCGATCGAGAGATCGCCTCCGCCTTCGCCGTAGTAGAGCCCGCCGCCCTCGCTCGAGGCGAGGTTGCCGCTGATCGTGCAGTTGAGGAGCGTGCCGGTGCCGCGGGCGTAGAGGCCCGCGCCGGAGGGCGCCGCGTTGCCCGTGATCAGGTTGTTGACGAGGAGGATCGCGCCGCCGTTGGCGAACCAGAGGCCGCCGCCGTCGTCGTTGGCGACGTTGTCGCGGATCTCGTTCGCCTCGAGGTGGTGCGGCGTGTCGCCGGAGAAGAGCACGAAGACGCCGCCGCCCGAATCGGCGCCGACGTTGCCGGCGATCTCGTTCCCCACGAGTTCGAGCGAACCGTTCCAGCAGAGCACCCCGCCTCCGAATCCGCCGTTGCACACGTTGTCCTCGATCGTGTTGCGGTGCACGAAGACGCGGGTGTTCTCGACCTGGATGTAGATGCCCCCGCCATCGCCGGCGGCGTTGTCGGCGATGAGGTTCTCCTCGATGCGCGGCGAGGAGAACCCGTAGACGATGAGGCCGCCCCCGAGCAGGTTCGTCGTGTTGCCGACGATGCGGTTGCCGCGGATCGTGGGCGAACTCGATTCGACGAGGACGCCCGCACCGCCCGAACCCGCCGATCCCCCGCCGTTGGTGATCGTGAAGCCCTCGATGCGGGTCGCCGGGCCTTCGCCGCTGCGGAAGACGACCACGCTGCCCGCGCCCCCGCCGTCGATCACCGTGCTCTCCGGCCCCGCCTCGCTTCGCACCACGATCGACTTGCCGAGGAAGACGAGATGCTCGAAGTAGGTGCCCGGCTGCACCACGATCTCGGAACCGTCGGCGACCGCGGCGATCGCGGCCTGGATCGATCCGAACTGGTCCGGCACGAGGTACGTCCCGGGGAACTGGCATTCGTCCGGCACGCCGTTGGCATCGACGTCGGCGCTCGACCCGCTCTCGATGTCGCAGGAATCGGGCACGCCGTTGCCGTTGCAGTCGCTCTCGGCCGAGCCGGCGACGGCCCGCATGATCCAGTTTCCGGGTGGGAGCAGATCCTCGAAGAGCCCGTACTCGACCGCCTCGAAGGTGAGGTTGTTCGGATCGATCGGCTTGAACGCGCCGACAAGCCAACTGCGGCCGGGGATGTTCGGTGCGTCCCAGTCGCCCGAGGCCGGGAAGTCGGAACTGGTCAGTTCCACGTCGACGATGATCCCGACGAAGTAGGAGGTGCCCGACGGCCCGACCTCGACCGGCGGAATCTCGAAGCGCACCACGACGTCCGGATCGTCCATGCCTGGCTCCACCACGATCGAGTGGCTCGCGAGCACCGTGGCGTCGGAGGGCTCGCCGTCGCCGTTCGGATCGGACCAGACGTAGAAGGTGACCGGCTGGCCGACCGCGGAACTGCCGAAGGTCGTCTCCACCGCGGTGATCGTCTCGAAGCCCGGCTCGACGGTGAACTGGTTGAGCCACGCCATCCAGGTGCCGTCGGTGCGGACGCTGATGTCGCCCTCGCCGTCGTCGATCGAGTAGACGAACTCGGCCAGGGCGCACGAGTCGAGCACGCCGTCGCCGTTGCAGTCGGCCCCAGTGCCGTCGGCGAGATCGCACTCGTCGGGAACCCCGTTGCCGTTGCAGTCGCCGCTCGATCCGGAGGCGAGATCCTGGTAGTCCGCGACACCGTTGGCATTGCAGTCCTGCGCCGGCGCATCGAGCAGTTGATCCAGCGGCACCACCCGTGGGCTCACCCGAACCTCGTCGATCGATCCGCGCAGGAACTGGCTGAGGGCGCCCGAGGCGTTCCATCGGGCGCCGAGCAGGAGCGGTCCGGCGTTCACGGTGCGCGACTCGGGGCCGTACGCGATCGTCTCGAAGACGCCGTCGAGGCCGAAGCGGATGGTGCGGGCGGAGACGTCGCAGGCGACGCTCACGAAGTGCCAGTCGAGATCGACGATCTCGAGATGGCTCGTCACGCTCCACTGCCCGCTGCCGTCGCCGAAGACGATCTGCAGTTCGCGGCCTGTGAAGCCGCTGGTCTTGCCGTACGCGGTGCCGGGCGAGTTGTCGCCGCGCTGCACGCGAATCGCGTAGTCCGTGGTGGCGTCGCCGGCGATCGCCTTCTTCTGGCAGAGATGCTGACGCTGCCCGCCGCCGCTCGTGTCGGAGAGTTGATCGAGCTTCACCCACGCCTCCACGGTGAAGTCGCGGGTGGGGCCGAAGCTGAGCAGGCCGCCGATGTCCGGGATCTGCACCACGCCACCGCTGCTCGTGCTCTGCCAGTTGAGATCGAGCGACCGCTGATTCGACTCGTCGGTGAAGGGAACCGGATCGACGGCGACCGCGGCGACCCGGGCGGGAAAGGCGTTGAGGGTGCCCACGAGGCCATTGGGTCCCGAGTCCTGCACCACGAACCCGACGGACTCTTCGAAGCGCCAGTAACTCTGTGCGAACGCCGAGGCCGCGACGGCGGTGTAGACGAGGGTCGCGGCGACGCCGCTGGAGGCTGAAGAGAAGGATCGGGGCATCTGGACGTATCCGGTGGCAGAGCGGGTGCTGGGGAACCTCGAAGACGCGGCACCACGGGGAGTTGGAGCAGGCTCGGGACCGACCCCGACCGCGGCGTTCCCACGAAACGTAGCCCGGTTGGGTTCGGAATCCAGTCGATTTCTGGAATCGATGGGGAGGTGAGGGGACTCTGTCCCTTGGTCTCCTCGCCTCTCGACGATTCCCTTGGATCAACCACCCCCACCTGTCTCGCTCGCTTCGCTCGCGAGCCTGTCCTCCCCCGCGTCGTCGCTTCGCGACTTGCGGTGGAGGGGTTTCCCTCGCGCGATGAGAGCTGTTCGTGGGCGAAGGTTCTCGTGATCGAGCCCCGCGAAGTTCGCGCGATCCTGATTCGACGCATGGCGCGATCGCGAAGGTCTGCGACGACATGAAGGCGCCCGTCGCGCGAGGGCAAACACTCTCCCGCGAGCGAAGCGACGCGGGGGAGTCGACGATCGAGCGGAAGCGAGA
>JBMTTG010000330.1:0-3171 GCA_049449095.1 Phycisphaerales bacterium
ATGCGTCGTCATCGTGCAGGGCCTGGTCTGGCATGTGCTTCCGATGGCTCGCGAGGGCCGTGCGATCCGCAGTCGACGTGGCGTTCGGTCGAGCGCGAGAAGCTGGCCTTGGGGGTCGTCTCTTGGAGACGGCACTTCGAACGGCGCTCCGCACCGCCATGGGAGTCGGGCGTAGGTTCCGCTTCACCGGTCGAGTCCCGATCGCCCACGCGTCGTGGAGCAGTCGAGGTCGACACCAACGATGGAGTCTCAGATGGCCAACCTCGCCCACGTCGTCAGCAGCTGCCTCAAGGACCCCGCCCTCAAGGCGAAGCTGCTCGCCAACCCCGCCGCGGTCCTCACCGAGCACGGCATCAAGATCCCCGCCGGCATGACCGTCAAGGTCCACGAGAACAGCGCGAGCGTCTTCCACCTCGTCCTGCCGAACACCACCGCGAGCGCCGGCAACCTCTCCGACGACGAGCTCGCCGCGGCGGCCGGTGGTTGGGATCCCTTCGACAGCACGACCCACACGACTGGTTGCTGCGGCAGGGCCGGATGACGCCGTGAGGCTCGGCGCGCGGCTTCGCCCTTGAAGGCGGAGCCGCCGCCGGCCGACTCGGCTCGCGCTCACACTCGGGCTCGTGGCGCCCGCGCCGATCCTTGCCTCGACCGAATCGCCGCGTCGGCGGAGCGACCCCACGGCCCACGAGCTTGGTGGTATCACTCACGCCTCGCGGTCCGACCTCACCGACGGCACGGACGTGCCCTCGCCTGGCCTGGCCGCACGAGGAAGGACGTCCACCGAGTGTCGCAGCGCAACCTCACCGGCCTCGCCCGCGCCGACGCGGTCCGCAACTTCGCTTCGGCGGAGCAGCTCGATCAGCGTCTCGTCGTCGTGCGAAGCCGGTCGTGGATCTTCCTGCTGATGGCCGTCGCGGCGCTCGCGATCGCCCTGGGGTGGGGATTCCTCGGCCGCGTGCCGCGGTTCGTCGATGGGCAAGGCGTGATCGCGCCCGCCGGAGCGCAGCCGGTCGAGGTCGACAGCCCCTTCGCCTTCGGAGGCGTCGTCGACGTGCTCGTCGAGGAGGACATGAAGGTCCGCGCCGGCGATCCGCTGATCAGGGTCCGCAACCAGGAGATCGAGCGCGAGATCGACAGCGCTCGCGCGATGCTGGCGGCCCTCCACGCCCAGGACGCCGCGATGAGGACCGAGGAGGACTCGCTTCTCGAGAAGCAGCAGTCCGCGACCGAGCGGCAGATCGCCTCGGCCGAGGAGTCGATGCGGCTCACCGGTGAACTCGTGGGGCTGCTCGAACGGGAACTCACCGACCTCGACGACCTCGTGCAGCAGCAGCTGATCCCCCGCTCCCAGTTGGTGCAGGCGCGCTCCGTGCTCTTCACCTCGATGCAGCAGTTGGCCCAGCAGGAGTCGATGATCGCGCAGGCCAACGCCGCCCGGCAACAGCTGCAGTCGTCCGTCCAGCAGGGGCGCCTGCAGCGACAGCAGGCGATCGTCTCGGCGGAGGGATCGCTCGCGGCCGCCGAGACGCGGCTCGCGCAGTCGACGGTCGTGCGGGCGCCGGTGGACGGCGTGGTGATCTCGTTGATGGCCGACGCCGGGTCGTCGATCCGCGCCGGCGAGGCGATCGCGATGATCCGGCCGCGAGTCGACTCCAAGCAGGTCCCGGTCCTTGCGACCTGCTACGTCCCCTTCGGCGCCGGCAAGCAGGTGCGGATCGGGATGCCGGTGCGGATCAGCCTGCCGTTTGCGGCGCCCTCGCGCTACGGCTACGTGATCGGCGAGGTCACCTGGGTGAGCGAGTACGTCGCGGAGGGCTCCGCCGCGAGCTATCTCGGAAGCGCCGAACTCGCGCAGGAACTCACGCGATCGCTCGGGGCGATGTTGGAGCTCACCGTGCAGATCCAGAACGACCCCGCGACGCCGACCGGCTTCGCGTGGACGAGCCGCGACGGGTATCCCGAGCCGGTCGAGTTCCCGTTGCTGTGCGGCGTGCAGATCGCGACCCGCGAGGATCGCCCGATCGATCTCCTGCTGCCGTGGATCAAGGACCTCCTCGGCATCGACCAGCCGCCGAGCGTGCCGGGGATGCCGACGTCCCCATGACGGCGCGACGCCCGAGCCGCGGCCCGAGGGGTCTGGCAAGCACGCCGACCATCCTCCAGATGGAGGCGGTCGAGTGCGGCGCGGCGAGCCTCGCGATGGTGCTTGCCCACTACGGGCGCTGGATCCCGCTCGAGCAGTTGCGGGTCGACTGCGGCGTGTCGCGCGACGGCTCGAACGCGGCGCAACTCGCGAGGGCGGCGCGGCGGCACGGGCTCGAGGCCAAGGGTCGCCGCCACGAGATCGACTCGCTCCGCAAGGACGCGCCGCGGCCCTGCATCCTCTTCTGGGGGTTCGGGCACTTCGTCGTCTTCGAGGGATGCCGCGGAGGCCGCTATCGACTGAACGATCCGGCCGGCGGACGGCGCTGGGTCGACGAGCGGGAGTTCTCCAAGGCCTTCACCGGCATCGCCCTCGAGTTGGCGCCGGGCCCCGAATTCGAGCGACGAGGCAGCCGCCCCAGCCTGCTGCGCGGCGTCAGCGCGTGGATGCGCGGCAACCTCACGGCCGCCGTCTTCGCGGTGGCCTGCGGCGCGATCGCGAGCGTGCCGGCCGCGATCATCCCCGGGCTCGTCGCGACCTTCATCGACGGCGTCGTGCAGGGCGGCACGTCGTCGTGGGCGGCGTGGATCGTGGGGGGCATGCTCCTCATGCTCGCGCTGCAGCTCTTCGTCACGCTGCTGCAGGGCGTGGTGCTCAACCGGCTGGTGCTGCGGATGTTCCTCGCCCAGTCGATCCGCATGGCGGAGCAGCTGCTGTCGCTGCCGATGCGGTTCCATCAGCAGCGAAGCGTCGGCGACCTCGTCTCCCGCTTCACCTCGAACGAGCAGATCGCCGCGAGCCTGGGAAACCAGATCCTGCTCGGCCTCGCGAACGTCGTCACCGCGACGGTCTACGCCGCCGCGCTGATCGCGATGAGCCCCCTGATCGGGGCGATCGCGGTCGGTGCGACGGTCCGCGTCACCGTGGGCACGACCGTCCGCGTCACGGTCGGTGCGACGGTCTGCGTTGCCGTCGGAAGGACTGTCTGCGTTGCCGTCGGAAGGACTGTCTGCGTTGCCGTCGGA
>JBMTTG010000331.1:0-3169 GCA_049449095.1 Phycisphaerales bacterium
CACCCGGGAAGCGCGATGGCGACGAGTGCGGTCGAACTCGCGACGAGGGAGCGGAAGGTCATGATTCGTGGGCGTTGGGCGATGGGGAGGACGGGAAGTTCAGGCGAACAGCGCTTCGACGGCACGGCCCTTGCCGTCCTCGGTCACATAGACGGGACGACGCTCCACATCGAGCGCGGTGTCGGGCGCGATGCCGAGCGCGCTGTAGATGGTCGCGTGAAGATCCGAGACCGTGACCGGATCGCGCACCGTCACGAGCGGCCGCTCGTCGGCGGTCTCGCCGTGCACGTATCCCCGCTTCATGCCGCCGCCGAAGAGCAGCACCGAGCCGTTCAGGGTGAAGTGCCGGTGCATGCCGTACTGCCGCATCTCCTGCATCACGTCGGCCGGGGCGCGGGACTGGTCCTGCGCGGTCGAACCGGGCCGGCCCTCGGTCATCATGTCGCGGCTGAACTCGCTGGCGAGCACGACGAGCGTGCGATCGAGAAGGCCGCGCTCCTCGAGGTCGCGAATCAGCTGCGCGACGGGACGATCGATCTGCGCCTTCATCCGCCGCACCGTCTCGTGGCCGTTCTCATGCGTGTCCCACGACTCGAAGGGCACGTACTCGGTGGTCACCTCGATGAAGCGGGCGCCCGATTCGACGAGCCGCCGCGCCAGCAGGCAGCCGCGTCCGAACCGACCGGTGTCGTAGGCGTCGAAGACCGCCTTCGGTTCGAGCGAGAGATCGAACGCCGCGGCGGCGTCGGAGTCGAGCAGGCGATGGGCCTGCTCCATCGAGCGCACGATCGACTCCGCCGGGCTTCCGGCCTGACGGCGCGACTCGGGGGTCGCCGCGAGCATGCGGCGGTAGAAGCGGTCGCGGTTCTCGAAGCGCGACGGCGTCATGCCCGCGGGCGGCCGCACCGCCTGCGCCGCGTCGATCGGATGCGGCAGCAGCAGCGGGCCGTGTTCGCCGCCGAGAAACCCCGCGGTGTGGAAGGCCTTGAGCTCCTCCTGCTCGCCGACGCCTTCGAGTCGCTGTCCGATGTCGATGAACGCCGGGATCGCCGGATTCCTCGGCCCGAGCAGACGCGAGATCCACGCACCGAGATGCGGCGCCGCGACGGTCTGCGGCGGGATGTAGCCGGTGTGCCAGTGGTACTGGTGTCGCGAATGCAGGATGTGGCCGAGGTCGGCGACCACGTGCGAGCGGATCAGCGTGCCGCGATCCATCACCTGCGCGATGTTCTCGAGCCCCTCGGTGATCTGAAGTCCATCGACCGAGGTGTCGATCGCCGGGAAGGTCGAGAGGATCCGCTCCGCGGGCAACCCCACCTCGAACGGCACGAATCGCTTGGGATCGAAGGTCTCGGTCGAGGCCATGCCGCCCGCCATCCAGAGCAGGATCACGGCATCGGCGGTCGCGCGGGGCGGCGGAGGCGGCGCGTCGAGCAGGAATGGTGCGATCGAACCTCGCCCCAGCACGCGCGGCGTCAGGGCCGAAGCGCCCATCGCGCCGGCCGCGGCGAGAAAGGCGCGTCGATCGAGGCGCGGGCCTCGCGAGGGATCCAATCGGTCGTCGTCACGGCGCAGCGTCATGGCACCAGTTGGAACTCCGGAAGCATGGTGACGGTCCAGAGCAGGTCGGCGCAGCCGTCGGGGCCGGAATCCTCGGCGCGCATCGCCTCGGCGATCGCACGTTCCTCGGCGGTGGGGGATCGCGCGAGGAGTCCCGTGAACACCGTCTCGATCGGGTCGATCGAGTCGGCGGCAAGCCGTGCGCCGGCCCGGCGCATGAGAGCTGCGTAGGCCGCCCCGTTGGTGAGTTCGAGCGCTTCGAGCATCGAGAGGTCCTGCGGACGCGTCGTCACCACCTGCTCGCGGTTGGGGCGCCCGAGCGAACGCATGAGCGAATCGGCGACAACGACGCTCGCCCGGACGAACGCCGCCGGCTCGGCGGATGACGAGTTCGGCGCCGATCGCGCGTCGGGCCCTGCGTTCGCCACCATCCAGATCGAGTCGAGCATCTGCTCGGCGGTGAGGCGTCGCGTGACCGGGCCGCGAAACGCGAACGCGGCGTCCGATGGTTCGGGCGACGCTGCGCGGCGATACGCCTCCGAGGTCGCGATCGTGGCGAGCAGCCGCTTCACATCGAAGCCGTGATCGGCGAAGTCCGAGGCGAGCCAGTCGAGGAGGTCCGGCGACCAGGGTTCGTGGGACATCGAGTCGACGGGCTCGACGAGGCCGCGACCGAGGAGCCTCGCCCAGAGCCGGTTGACGATGGTGCGGGCGACGCGACCGTTCTCGGGAGACGACATCAGCGCCGCAAGTTGGGCCAGCCGCACGGGACGCGGCGCGGCCGGATCCACGTCGCCGAGTTCGCGGAAGGGAAATCGTGCGACCGCGATGCGACCGGTCGGGATGTCGCAGCGATGCAGTTCGAGCGGCGTCTCCGCCCAGATCGCCGCGAGGCCGTAGGCATCCTCGAGCGTCCACGCGTCGATGAAGCTGTCGTGGCAGGACGCACACTTCAGGTTCTCGCCGAGGAAGACCTGCGCCACGTTCTGCGAGAACTGCATCGGAGGCGACTGGGCGCTGTTGAACTCGCCGCGCCAGACGATGCCCTTCGCGAAGCCTGCGGCCTCCGGTGTGGGATTCACCAGCGTCGCCACGAAGGTGTCGTAGGGAAGGTTCGACTCGAGCGCCCCAAGCAGCCAGGCGCTGATCTGAGTTCGGCCACCGTCGATGTAGCCGGTGCCGCGGTAGTCGTTGCGAAGCAGGTCGTTCCAGAAGGTGAGCCAGTGCTCGGCGTAGGCGGTGCGGTCCTCGAGCAGCCGTTGCACGAATCGCTCGTGCCGTTCCGGCGACCGATCGGCGAGGAAGGCGTCGATCGTCTCGCGGGTCGGCGGCAGGCCGACGAGGTCGAGGGAGGCCCGCCGCGCAAAGGCGAGGTCGTCGACGAAGGGCGCGAGTTCGACGTTGCCGCGGCGCGCGTGGTCGGCGATGAAGCGATCGATCGGGTGCGCCGCGTCGCCAGCCGGGATCTCCGGCCGTCGGGGCCGAAGGGGAGGGGTCCACGACGCCCGCAGTGCCACATGCTCCGGCCACGCGGCGCCCTCCTCGATCCAGCGGGTGAGCGTCGCGATCTGGGCGGCCTCCAGAGCGGGGCCCTTCGGCGGCATGACCA
>JBMTTG010000332.1:0-3158 GCA_049449095.1 Phycisphaerales bacterium
TCAGGCGGCGGCCGATCTCGACCGCCGCCTGTTCACTTGAGGACCTTTGCGGACGCCTTGGCGTTCGCCGACTTCGGAGCATCTGACGCATGAGCCACGCCGATTCGATCGTCGTCATCGGGGCCGGAACCATGGGCTCCGGCATCGCCTACGCCGCCGCGAGCGCCGGCATCGCCGCCACCGTCGTCGATGTGCACGCCCCGGCCCTCGAGAAGGCCCGCGGCTATCACGAGAAGACCGTGGCGAGGAGCGTCGAGAAGGGTCGACTGCTCGAGCCCGACGGCAAGGCGCTGCTCGGCCGCGTCGGCTACGAGCCCGATCTCGAGAAGGCGGTCAAGGGCGCTGCATTCGTCGTCGAGGCCGCGAGCGAGCGGGTCGATCTCAAGAAGCAGCTCTTCAAGACGATGGCGGGGCTCGCCGCCGGCGACGCCGTCCTCGCGACCAACACCTCGAGCATCTCGATCACCGAGATCGCCTCGGCGGTCGGCGGCGACGCCGATCGCGTGATCGGCATGCACTTCTTCAATCCCGTGCCGGTCATGAAGCTGGTCGAGGTGATCAAGGGGCTTGCCACGAGCGAGGCGACCCTTGAGCGGACGATCGCCCTCGCCAAGGCGATGGGCAAGACGCCGATCCCCGCCAACGACCGCGCGGGCTTCGTCTCCAACCGCGTGCTGATGCCGCTGATCAACGAGGCGTTCTTCGCCTGGATGGAGGGCGTCGCGAAGCCGGAGGACATCGACGAGATCATGAAGCTCGGGTGCAACTTCCCGATGGGGCCGCTGCGGCTCGCCGACTTCATCGGCCTCGACGTCTGCCACGACATCATGATGGTGCTGCATCGCGAACTCGGCGATCCGAAGTTCTTCCCGTGCCCGCTGCTTCGGCAACTGGTGACCGCGGGGCGGCTCGGCGACAAGACCGGCCGCGGCGTCTACGAGCACGGGAAGTAGGAGGCGACGGGGCGTCCCGGTGGACCGCGTTCGTCCCGTCCGCTTCGAGGGCTCCGAGTCGTCGGCCACACAGCGGGCTGGAGGCCTGAGGCCCACGGGTTGACGTTCCCGAGGCCAGCTCGTGCAGCGGAGCACCTCGTTTCGAGTCGCATCTTCGATCCGGGGACGTCGAACCGTACGATGACCGTCCTTCCGGCGATCGCCGGCCGACTCTCGGAGCCTCGAATGAGCAGCCTCGACCATCGCACCGCGTCCGGATCCGGCCCCGTTCCCTCGAAGGTCGATCCGGAGACGGTGACGCTCTCGGGCTACGCGGTCGACCGCCTGTATGGGCCCGACACCGTCGAGACCCGGGACCCGCGCGATCCAGCGAAGCCGCATCCTCGGATCGGCGAGCCGGGGCAGTTCCCGTTCACCCGCGGCGTGCACTCGACCATGTACCGGAGCCGGCTCTGGACCATGCGGCAGTTCGCGGGCTTCGGCAGCGCCGACGACACCAACCGCCGCTTCAAGTACCTGCTCGAGAACGCGAAGGGCACGAAGGCCAACACCGGCCTTTCGACCGCCTTCGACCTGCCGACGCTGATGGGCCGCGACTCCGACGATCCGCTCTCGGCGGGCGAGGTGGGTCGATGCGGCGTCGCGATCGACACGATCGAGGACATGCATCGCCTGTACGCCGACATTCCGATCGGCGAAGTCACCGTCAGCCAGACCATCAACGGTCCCGCCGCGGTGATCTGGGCGATGTATCTCGCCATGGCCCGACAGCGGGGGATCGGCTGGGAGTCGCTCGGCGGCACGCTGCAGAACGACATCCTCAAGGAGTTCCACAGCCAGAACGAGTTCATCTATCCGCCCGAACCGAGCGTGAAGCTCGTGGTCGACACCATCGAGTTCGCCGCGCAGCACCTGCCCAAGTGGAACAGCGTCTCGATCAGCGGCTACCACATCCGCGAGGCCGGATCGACCGCCACCCAGGAACTGGCCTTCACCCTCCGCGACGGCATGGAGTACGTCGAGGCGTGCCTCAAGCGCGGGCTCGACGTCGACTCCTTCGGCCCGCGGCTCTCGTTCTTCTTCAACAGCCACAACGAGTTCTTCGAGGAGATCTGCAAGCTCCGCGCCGCCCGCCGCATCTGGTCGAAGGCGATGCGGGACCGCTTCGGCGCGAAGAGCGAACGGTCGTGGCTCATGCGCACCCACGTGCAGACCGCCGGCTGTTCGCTCACCGAGCAGCAGCCCTACAACAACGTCGTTCGCGTCGCCTACCAGGCCCTCGCCGGCGTCCTCGGCGGCTGCCAGAGCCTGCACACCGACTCGATGGACGAGACGCTCGGGCTGCCCACCGAGAACGCGGTCCGGCTCGCGCTGCGCACGCAGCAGATCCTCGCCCACGAGACGGGCGTGCATCGCACCGTCGATCCGCTTGGCGGATCGTGGTTCGTCGAGGCCCTCACCGATCAGATGGAGGCCGACGGCGACGCGATCATCAAGGAGATCGACGAGATGGGCGGCGTCGTCTCGGGCATCCACAAGGGCTACTTCCGCCGGTCGATCGCCGAGGCGAGTTATCGCTTCGGGCAGGAGATGGAGGCGGGCGACCGCATCATCGTCGGCGTGAACGCCTATCCGGAAGGCAACGAGGAGCGGCCCGTCGAGATCCTGCAGATCCCCCACGAGGTCGAGACCGACCAGTGCTCGCGGCTTGCGGACTTCCGCCGACGTCGCGATGCGGACAAGGTGAAGGCGTCGCTCGATGCGATCCGCTCCGCCAGCCGGAAGGGCGAGAACGCGATGCCGGCGCTCGTCGAGGGCGCCGACGTCGGCTGCACGCTCGGCGAGATGGTGCAGGCGATGGCGGACGTCTACGGGCGCTACTCGGGCGGACCGGAGTGGTGACGGGGCGGTGGCGTCTCGGGGCTGCACCCCTGACCTGAGACGCGGACGACCGCGGTAGCATCTGCGACGCGTCGCGGCGATCCGCCCCCGGATCGAGCGCGGCGTCGCGGAGACTTCGCCATGCGAATCCTGGTCTCGAGCGCCGTCGGCGCCCTGATCGTCTTCTTCTGGGGTGCGATCTCCTGGGCGGCGCTCGATCTCTGGGGCGATGCCGCAGGGACGCTCTCCGGCGACGCCGAGTCCAGCATGGTCGAGGCCCTCGACGCGGTCCGCGCCGAGCCCGGGGGGTACTTCACGCCGGCG
>JBMTTG010000333.1:0-3149 GCA_049449095.1 Phycisphaerales bacterium
TCCGGCGGCCTCGCTGCCGCTCGGCGCGAACCCACTCGAGCAGGTCCTCCCGCCAAGGCATCGTCGCCGGGTCGAGTTCGACCGACGACGCGACGCAGCCCTTGAAGGCGGCCCGGCCCCCGAGCAGCGCCACGCCGAGCGCAGGAAGACGCCAAGGCCTGCGAAGCACGACCCGCGCGAGCCCTTCCCACATCAGGTCCGACCGCAGCAGCGTGCCGTCGAGGTCGACCGCCAGCACCCTCGCCGCGGACGGCGCGGAGCCGGGCGGCTCGCGGAGGGACCCGGGTTCGTCGCGGCCTTCGCGCATGGCAGGGTCGTCGGACCGTGACCGCATCCGGGTTCAGCGGGAATTCGCGAACGCGTCACACTGTCCGCCCTTCGGACGCGAACCTACCTTTCCCGCTTCCCGACGCCTCCCCCGCCCCGGCTCCACGCATGACCACCTCACGCCCGACCACGCCCGCCGCGATCCGCACCGCGTTCCTCGAGTTCTTCCGCGAGCGATGCGGCCACACCGTGGTGCCGAGTTCGCCGGTCGTCCCGCACGAGGACCCGACGCTCCTCTTCACCAACGCGGGCATGAACCAGTTCAAGGACGTCTTCCTCGGGCAGGGCTCCCGCCCCTATCGCCGCGCCGCGGACACCCAGAAGTGCATTCGCGCCGGCGGCAAGCACAACGACCTCGAGGACGTCGGGCGCGACACCTACCACCACACCTTCTTCGAGATGCTCGGCAACTGGTCCTTCGGCGACTACTTCAAGGCCGAGGCGATCGACTGGGCGTGGGAGCTGCTGACCAAGGTCTACGGGCTCGATCCTTCGCGGCTCTACGCGACCTACTTCGGCGGCGACACGAGCTCGGGCCTCGAAGCCGACCTCGAGGCGCGGGATCTGTGGCGCAAGCACCTGCCTGCGGAGCGGGTGCTGCCGGGCTCGATGAAGGACAACTTCTGGGAGATGGGCGAGACCGGTCCCTGCGGCCCCTGCTCGGAGATCCACTTCGACCGCATCGGCGGGCGCGACGCGGCGAGCCTCGTCAACACCGGCGATCCGGACGTCCTCGAGATCTGGAACCTCGTCTTCATCCAGTTCAACCGCGAGGCGGACGGGTCGCTCAAGCCGCTGCCGGCGAAGCATGTCGACACCGGCATGGGCTTCGAGCGGCTCGTCTCGGTGATCCTCGGCAAGCGAAGCAACTACGACACCGGCATCTTCACGCCGATCTTCGAGGCGATCCGCGCCGCGAGCGGCGCGCCGCCCTACGGCGCGAAGCTCGAGGACGCGACCGACCTGGCCTACCGCGTGCTCGCGGACCACGTGCGATGCCTCTCGATCGCGATCGCCGACGGTGCGACGCCCTCGAACGAGGGCCGCGGCTATGTGCTGCGGCGCATCCTGCGTCGCGCCGTGCGCCACGCCTATCAGCAGTTCGGGCAGCGCGAGCCCTTCCTCGGCCGCGTGCTGCCGGCGGTGCAGTCGACGCTCGGCGAGGCCTTCCCGGAACTGCTCAAGCAGGGCGACCGCATCGCGCGGGTGCTCGAGGACGAGGAGCGCGCCTTTCTGCGCACGCTCGAGCGCGGCCTGCTCCACTTCGCCGAGGCCGAGCGCCACGCCGAGGGAGGCCGCATCCGCGGCGAGGACGCCTTCAAGCTGCACGACACCTACGGATTCCCGATCGACCTCACCGAGGTGATGGCCCGCGAGCGCGGACTCGCGGTCGATCTCGCCGGCTACGAACGCCTCATGGCCGAGGCCCGCGCCGCGAGCCGCGCCGGCAGCGACGGCGGCGAGGCGGACTCGATGACGCTCCCCCCGGACGTGCTCGCCGAACTCGAGAAGTCCGGCACGCCCTTCACCGACGACGAACCCAAGCACGCGCTCAAGCCGATCATGGCCCGCGTCGAGGCGATCTGGACCGGCCACGGGCTCGAAGGCCGCGCCGAGACCGGCGAGACGGTGGGCGTCGTCTTCGACCGCACCTGCTTCTACGGCGAGAGCGGCGGGCAGGTCGGCGACACCGGCTCGGTGCGGGTCGAGCGCCGCGGCGAGCGCGGCCCCGAGCACGGCGTGCTCGAGGTGCTCGACACCCGGCGCTGCGGCGGATTCGTGGTCCACAAGGTCCGGGTCGAGCGCGGGCAACTGCGCATCGGCGACGAGGCGGAACTCTCGGTCGATCGTCACCGACGCTCGATGCTCGAAGCGAACCACACCGGCACCCACCTGCTCAATCTCGCGCTGCGGCGCATCGCGGGTCCCGAGAGCGATCAGCGAGGCTCGCTGGTCGCGCCCGATCGGCTCCGCTTCGACTACGCGGGCGCGAAGGCGCTCTCCGCCGCCGACGTCGCCGAGATCGACCGGATCGTGAACGAGGCGATCGCGAAGGACCTCGCCGTGCATGCGGCGCCAGCGCCGCTCGAGCAGGCGAAGGCGATCCGCGGCCTCCGCGCGGTCTTCGGCGAGCGGTATCCCGATCCGGTCCGGGTGGTCTCGATCGGCGCGCCGGTCTCGCGGCTGCTCGAGCATCCCGACGACGCCGCGTGGGCCGAGCAGTCGACGGAGTTCTGCGGCGGCACCCATGTCGCGAGCACCGGCGCGATCGGGCGCTTCGCGGTCGTCTCCGAGCAGGCCCTCGCCGCCGGCGTGCGCCGCGTGTTCGCGGTGACCGGTGTCGCGGCCGCGGCCGCGGCGATGGCGGCGAAGGCCTTCGACGAGCGATTCGACGCCGCGCAGTCGCTGCACGAGGAGGCGCTGCTCGAGGAGGTCGCGGCGATCGCGGGCGAACTCGACGGCATGACGCTCGCGGCGACCGATCGGGCCCGTCTCGCCAAGCGACTCGACGCGCTGCGGGAACTCGCCAAGGAGGTCCGAAAGCGGATGTCGGCGTCGTTCCGCGACGCGGCGATCGGCGTCGCGCGAGGCCTGCTCGAGGAGCAGCCGGGCGCGTGCGTCGTCGGCTTCGTCGGCGAAGGCGACCGCGACGCCGTGCTCGCGGCCCTCGACGTGGCGCGGGCCGCACGGCCCGACGGCGCCGCGCTCCTCGTCGCGCAGGAGCCCGGCGAGGAGAAGCTCGTGATCGTCGCGGGCGTCTCGAAGGCGATGATCGCGAAGGGGCTCAAGGCCGGCGACTGGGTGAAGGCCGCGGCGCAGGC
>JBMTTG010000334.1:0-3142 GCA_049449095.1 Phycisphaerales bacterium
CCGATCCCCGCGTGGCGGTCGTCGAGCCGGATCGGCTCCAGCAGCTCGGCCGATTCGTCGGCGAGCCGGTCCTCGACAACCCGAATCTCCCGGTGCCCTGGAATCTGCGGCGGATCTCGGCGCCCGAGGGGCTCGCGCCCGACTTCGATCCCTGCGGCGCGACCGGCGCGGGCGTCACCGCGGTCGTCATCGACTCGGGCATCGCGCTCGACCACACCGAGTTCGCGGGACGCATCGTCGCCGACCGCTCGTTCGCGATGACCGGTCCGCCCAACGGCGAGGACATCGAGGGTCACGGCACCCACGTCGCGGGCACGATCGCAGGCTCGACGGTCGGCGTCGCGCCGCAGGCGAAGATCGTCGCGCTTCGCGTGGAAGAGACGAACAGCGAGATCCTCGCCAGCAGCTGGATCGCCGCGATCAACTGGACGCTCGTCCCCGGCAACGTGGATCGGCCTGCGGTCATCAACATGTCGCTCGGCGGCGCCGCGGCGGGCCTCTCGCTCGTGCAGGAGCAGATCATCGGCTACGCGACCGTCGCGGGAATCCCGGTCGTCGTGGCAGCCGGCAACTTTTCGCACCCTGCGACGTGGGTTGTGCCGAGCACGGCGGTCTTCGCGATCACGGTGGGGGCGACGGATCTCGACGAGCGCGCCGCCCTCTTTTCGAACCATGGATCGATCGTCGACATCTGGGCGCCCGGCGCCGGCATCGTGTCGGCGGACTGGAAGCGGCCCGACGGTGGGCTGACGACGAAGTCCGGCACCTCGATGGCGAGTCCCTGCGTGGCGGGCACGGTGGCGCTCTTCCTCGAGACCGAGGTCACCGCCGAGGATCTCGCCGTGCGGCCCTCGACCATTCCCGGCCGCGCCGCGATCTGGCTCGCCCGCAACGCGGCGATCGGCGTCCTGTCGGATGCGAGCGATCCTCGCGTCGGTTCGCCCGGCGGCAACGGCACGCTTGGCGGCGCCTCCAATCGCCTGCTGCAGGCCTGCACGACTTCCACGGGCGTCGTCTGCGACGAGCCCCTCGTGTGGCACGATGGCGCGGCTTCGCTCGTCTTCGGCGACGGCATCGCGCCGCTCGGTCCCGACTCCGTCTGCGAACGGGTCGTGTGGAGTCCCGACGGACCGGTGGCGCTCACGATCAACTGGGTCTCGATCCTCGTCGATCTGGCGTCGGGCCTGGCCGCGGAGGTCTCCGTCACCGACATCGCGACCGGCGAGGTGGTCTGGTCGAGCGATCGGCTCGCGGGAGGCGGGTCCTACTCGGAGCAGCTGGCGATGGCCAATCGCTTCTGCAGGTCGACCTCGAACGCCGGTCTGCTGGTGCGCTGGCAGGGACGTCCCGGACACGACGTCGTGGGCTACGGCTACACGATGTCCGCTCGCGTAGCAGGCGGATGCCCGGGCGATCTCAATGGCTATGGCGCCGTCGACGGGACGGATCTCGGGCTGCTCTTCAGCGCGTGGGGGGCATGCCCGGTCGGCGCCGCGTGCCCGGGCGACCTGACGCTCGACGGCATGGTCGGCTCAGACGATCTCGCGGCGCTGCTCGGTGCCTGGGGCGGCTGCCCGCTCTTCGTGGCGGCCCCATACCTCGCCGGATGCAACGGCGAACTGCTGCACAAGAGCTTCGTCGGCGACACCTACCTCGACTGCGGCTCGCGCGGCATCGCGCCGTCGCCGGTGCTGCTGCCGAACGTGATCGCGGTCGCGCAGGCGTGCTGCGAACTCGCCGACTTCGACCTCGTGCCGGGCAATCCCGTCGGCATCGGCCTCAGCGACGAGACCGGCGCCTGCATCGCTCCGGACGGCTCGTGCATCGAGGCGACCACCATCGACTGCGCCCTGGCGGGCGGGTACTTCGTCGGGCGCGGGCTCGGCTGCGAGGCGGTCGATCCGGTCGTCTCCGGCGAGGCGCTGCCCGCACCGCCCGGCTCGATCACGACCGGCTGGGCGATCGACTGGACGAACTGGTTCGAGTCGGAGGTCTCGCAGGTGTTCACCGCGCCGCCGGCGCCGTCGATCCGCTGGCGTCAGGAACTGCCGCCGGGCATCTTCGGCCTTTCGCGGCTGTCGTTTCCGGCGAAGGTGCAGTCGATGAGCCGCTCCCAGCCCAACTACGCCTCGCTCGGGCAGGGCGGCTGGTACCTCATTCCGCAAGCGTCGCTCCCGTTCGAGGTGATCGTCGAGTTCCGCGACGGCGGCGAGCCGATCGTCGTGGGCGGCGTGGCACGGGCGGCGCCGATCGCTTCGAGCGTCGCGCCGATCTTCAATACGTACTTCTTGTTCACGCTCGAAGGTCTCCTCGCAGGCTCCGATCGCGAGATCGCCTCGATCGAGATCGGCTGCTTCCGTGAGCGAACGCTCGCGCCCTCGGGCAGCGTCGTTCTCCTCTTCGCGGGCCGCGCTGCCGAGGCCGGCGAGACGCCGGCGGAGTTCTCACCCGATGGCGGCCGCACCTGGCTCGTCGGCGACCTGCCGGTGCAGATGGGATTGTGCATCACGCCGTAGGTGGCGAGAGGCGTCCTGGGCGCGTCGCGCCCCCGGGCTCCTGATACGGTGCCCGGTTCGATGTCGAACGAGACCGCCGCACCCGCGCCTGCGACACCGGCTCCCGGCCTCACCGCGGCGGGTCTGGCGGCAGGCGGCGGAGCCCTCTTCTGCTGGACGGTGACGCCGCTCTTCGTCGAGTACCTGACTGGGCACTTCGACCTGTGGGCAAGCAACGGCTGGCGCTATGGCCTCGCGGCGTTGATGTGGCTGCCCTACCTGGTGTGGATGCTCGCACGTCGCCGCGTGCCCGGTTCGGTCTGGCGGCGGGCGCTGCTACCGGCCTTCTTCAGCACCGTCGCGCAGATCGCCTTCGTCGCAGCCTTCTACTACACGGGGCCGGCGCAACTGACCTTCGGGCTGCGCATGCAGATCGTGGCGACCGCGATCGGTGCCGCGATCCTCTTTCCCGCCGAGCGCGAGGTGATCCGCCGCTCGACCTTCCTCGTCGGCGCGCTGGCGGTGCTTGCGGGCGTGGTGGGGGTGGCGGCGTTCGCGCCGGGAGCCGTCGAGACGGTCGAGGAGGAGGGGATCGTGCAGGCGGCGCTCGAGCCGACCGGCGACTCGAACCTCTTCGGCATGTTCCT
>JBMTTG010000335.1:0-3136 GCA_049449095.1 Phycisphaerales bacterium
CCCACGCCGACGACGACGGCATGATCTGCCCGCCGATGGTCGCGCCCGCGCACGTCGTGGTGCAGCCGGTGCTGCACAAGCCCGAGACCGCCGCCGAGGTCCGCGCGTTCTGCGACACCCTCGTCGCGGATCTGCGCAAGAAGCACTATGGCGGCCGAGCGGTCGAGGTCGAACTCGATGCGCGGGACATCCGCGGCGGCGACAAGACCTGGCAGTGGGTCAAGCGCGGCGCGCCGGTCCGCGTCGAGGTCGGTCCGCGCGACGTCGCCTCGGGCAGCGTCTTCGTCGGACGCCGCGACAAGGGCGTCAAGGAGAAGGAGTCGATTCCGGTCGGGGCGTTCGTCGAGGGCATCGAGTCGATGCTCGCCGAGATCCAGCAGGGCCTCTTCGATCGCGCGAAGGCCTTCCGCACCGAGCACACCCGCACCATCGACTCGAAGGACGACTTCTACGACTTCTTCAAGAGCCCCGGCAAGGGCGGCGAGGACGAGGGTGCTGCGACGCCGATCCACGGCGGCTTTGCGCTTGCGCACTTCAACGGCGACCCGGCGCTCGAGGAGAAGATCAAGCAGGATCTCGCCGTCACGGTGCGCTGCATTCCGCTCGACGGGCAGGGCCTCTGCGGCGACGAGGGCGAGCCGGGGGTCTGCCCCTTCACCGGCGAGAAGAGCGCGAAGCGCGTGGTGTGGGCGAAGAGCTACTGATCGGCATCGCGGTCGAGCGGTGCGTCGCTTCACGACTGCCACGCGGCAGCCGACGCCATCGCAGCACGGTCGCCGAGCTGAGCCGACGGTGCGTCACGATCACGCGGGCGAACCGAAGGTCTGAAGGTCGCCGTCCTAGCGCCGACATTGCCTGACCGAGAAGACGTTCCATGGCGGTCTTCGACTCGAGATGATCCGCGTCCACGCTTGTCGACCGATCGACGAATCGCGTCGGCGCGGATCAGCGCACTACGGACACGGACCCCACGCGGCGAGGACGATCGCGAGGTCGGCGCCGTCGACGAGACCCGATCCGTCGAGGTCGCCTGGCCCGTTGGTGCCCCATGCGGCGAGGATGATCGCGAGGTCGGCGCCATCGACAACGCCGGAACCGTCGAGATCCGCCGGGCATGCCGAGGACGCGTCGCGATACGCCCGAACGCCGACGCGATCGGCGACGACCAGCGTGCCGTCCTGTCCAAGGCTCGGGCCTCCGGAGTTGGGCCGATCGAGCACGAGCGTGAAGAGGTTCTGCGAGAGATCGTCGCTGAAGGCCCAGACCCGTCCCTCGAGCGCAGGGTTGTTCGCCCATCCGTTCGAGACGTAGACGACGCCGTTCGTGCCGACCGCGGTGCGGGGCGAGATCGACGCCGCGAGCGGCGAGATCGCTCCGGCGCTCGCGAGGACCTCGCCGGTCGCCGGATCGAGCTTCACGAACTGGTCGTCCGGGAGGAAGGTGTAGATCGAGCCGTCGTCGGCAAGCCCATGCTCGTGCGAGGTGGTCCAGCGGATCGGGCGGTTCCAGCGCTCGACCAGTGCTGAGCCGGTGTCCTCGAACGCGAAGAGGAAGTCGGTGGCCACGTTGTTCTGGGTGCGTGCGAGGTAGACGGTGCCTCCGTCGAGCGAGACGAACGGCACGTTCTGCACGGTCAGGCCGATCATCGGCGGGCTCCGGTAGAGCAAGGCGCCGGTCTCGAGGTCGAACTTCGCGATCGACTGGGAGAAGCCGACGGTCGGATCCGGCTCGTTGATGAAGGCCGCGTCGGGCCCGAGCGCCGCGCCGCAGTTTCCGCTGACCGCACAGCTCCTGAGGATGCTCCAGACCGTCGAGCCGTCGGAAGCCTCGATCCGCGCGAGGCGCTCGTTGTCCCCGACGACGAGATCGCCATCGGGCGCGAAGACGATCCCGTCCTGCGGTCCCGCGAGGGTCTGATGCGTCGAGGACCAGAGCAGTGAACCGGTCGCGGCGTCGAAGGCGTGGATCGGCGACTGCCGTCCGCTTCCCCCCCGCGCTGCGTAGACGCGGCCGTCGTCGGCGCCGCCCACATAGGCGATCCACTCGAGGCTCGAGTCGCCGCCGTAGGGAACGACGCTTCGCCAGAGTTCGTTGCCCGTGTCGAGGTCCCACGCGACGAGCACATCGCCGGGCCCGCTCGCGTTGGGGAAGGCGCTCTGGCGCATCGCGAAGACACGGTTCTCGAGAACGACCGGGTGCCACGAGATGATCGAGAAGTCGCTCGAGTTCGACCAGAGCAGCGTGTCGGTCTCGGGGCCGGTTCCGCCGGATCGGCCGTTCCGCTGCGCGTTGCCGCCGAAGTTCGTCCAGTTCGCGGAGCCTGAACCCATCGCGGCGACGGCGCGCTCGCGGCCTCGACTCGCGATCCGATCGAAGGAGACCGCCTGCGCTCGGATCTTGGGCGAGTCGCTCGCAGCGGAGCGCGATTCGACGACGGGCCGATCACTTCCGGGAGCGGCGACGATCGAACCGGGGCTTGCTGACGGATTCCGGATCGTTCTCGACTGATCGATCGGCACCTCGGGCTTGCCGTCCACGCCAAGCATCGTGACGGCGGCGATGATCGTGATGGCAGAGGCGGTGATGACGCGGCGAGACATCGGTGGCGGCCTTTCGTGCGGATTCTTCGACGAAAGCATGGTCCGCCTTCGTCGCCGAGCAAGCCCCGGGTTGGAGGAATCGGGGTCGATCGGCTGCCAGCTCACCACACCGGCCGCCGCCATCGCAACGTGATGGCGGACATGATCAGCGGGAAGCGGACCGTCGCGAGCACGAAGTCGAACTCGTCGAGCGAAGACCCGAGGGCCTCGGCTCCACATTGGAGAAGCGTCTCGATCGGCTGACGCGCGTCTTCGTGACCTTGCGGCGGCCGAGGCGACGGGACCGGCTCGATCGATCCGTCGATCGACACCGGGGTGCCCCGACCGCTCGGGTCCATCGGCGACTTGGTGACGATCGCGGTGCGCGCCGTCAGCCGGAAGTCGGTCCAGTTCGGCAGGCTTCGGTGGATGCCGACGAGCATCGAGAGCGTCTCGATCGGCACGCCGATCGGCACGTTCATGAAGGCTTCGTCGTCGAGGGATCCGTCGGGACGAGCGACCGCCCATGGCGATCCGATCGCGTGCAGGGTCTCGCC
>JBMTTG010000336.1:0-3135 GCA_049449095.1 Phycisphaerales bacterium
GACCTCGCCGCCGTAGAGCGCATCGCCGGCAAGCGCGGCCCCGAGGTGCGCGAAGCCGGCACGGATCTGGTGTCGCCGTCCCGGGCCGATCAGTTCGACTTCGAGGAATCGTCGCGCGTCCTCGACGGAGACGGTGCGCCAGCGGCAGACCCCCTCCTCGCCTTCGCCGTGCTCCCGCACCGTCACCTTCGCGGAGCGACGGTACCGCGACGAGAAGCGAAGCCGGAACTCCCCGCTCGCCGCGAGCGGGGCGTCGGCCGAGACCGCGGCGAGATAGGTCTTCCCGATCGAGCCGTCGGTGATCGCCCGACGCAGTCGCTCGCGGGCACGAGCCGAGGTGGCCACGAGCATCGCCCCGCTCGTCTCGCGATCGAGCCGATGGACAAGACCGCCCTCCTCGAGATCTCGAAGTGGCGACCACGACGCTCGCAGCAGCGTCTCCACGGATGGGCCGCCATCGCCTCGCGACGACTCGATCGAGTGCCACCCTGAAGGCTTGTCGATCGCGATCCACTCGGGCGGATCACGATGCGGGTCGGAGGCGAGCACACGGAGCTCCCCGAGCGACACGGGAATCGCCGACGTTCCTTCCGGATCGAGACGGTGCTCATTGCCACCGGACCCGGGCTCGCATCGGTCGATCGAAGGCATCGCACGCTGATCCTCGCATGAACCGCCCGCGGCGTCAGCCCGCCGGTCGCCCCGCGAAACGCCTGCCCCCCGCCGCACTCGGCGAGGGCTCGGAACTCTCCGCCTGCCTGCGTACCATGCGACGTTCCGCGGGAGATCGCGGTCGTTCAAGGAGCGAACCCATGGCCTACTACACCAAGCTCGGACAACTCCCCGCCAAGCGCCACATCCAGGTCCGCCGGCCGGACGGCGCGCTCTACTCCGAGGAGGTCTTCGGAACCGAGGGCTTCGTGGGACCGACCTCGACCCTCTACCACATCCATCCGCCCACCCAGGTGACCGGCTGGAAGACGCTGTACTCGACCAAGGTCGAATACGTCGAGCAGGAGGTCATGCGGATGCGGCATCTCAAGACCGCGCCGATGGCTCCGAACGGCGACCCCGTCACCGGCAGGGTGGTGCTCTTCGGCAACGCCGACGTCGAGATGAGCGTGTGCCTTCCCGCCGAGCCCATGGAGTACTTCTTCAAGAACGCGATGGGCGACGAGTGCCTCTTCATCCATCACGGCCGCGGCACGGTGTGGACGATGTTCGGCACGCTCAAGTTCCACGCGAAGGACTACATCGTCATCCCGAAGGGGACCATCTACCGGATCGACTTCGACGAGCCGGCACCGGACGCGCCCGCGAACAAGTTCGTCTGCTTCGAGACCGCCAACGGCTCGCACATCGCGCCGCCGCGGAGGTACCTGTCGAAGCAGACGTCGCAGTTCCTCGAGCACGCGCCGATGTGCGAGCGCGATCTGCGGCTGCCCGAGCTGCCGCTGACCTTCGACAAGCGCGGCGACCACGAGGTGCGGATCAAGGCCCGCGACTGCGTGCACAGCTACGTCTACCCCTACCACCCGCTCGACGTCGTCGGCTGGGACGGCTGCTACTACCCGTACCTCTTCAACATCGACGACTTCAGCCCGATCGCGGCCAAGCACCACATGCCGCCGCCGACGCACCAGACCTTCGAAGGCCACAACTTCGTCATCTGCTCGTTCTGCCCGCGGGTGCTCGACTGGCATCCCGAGGCGATCCCGGTCCCCTACAACCACTCGAACCTCGACTCCGACGAGGTGCTGTACTACGTCGAGGGCAACTACAAGGCCCGGAAGGGCATCGAGGTCGGCTCGGTCAGCCTGCATCCGCAGGGCATCCCGCACGGCCCGCACCCGGGCACCATCGAGAAGTCGCTCGGCGCGACGTGGACCAACGAGCTTGCGGTGATGTGCGACACCTTCCGCCCGCTCTTCCCGACCGCGGCGGCGCTCGATCTCGACGACCCGGCGTATCCGGCGAGCTGGGAAGGCGAGCACTTCCCGATGGCTGCGGGGCATCACCACGAGGACGGCTCGCACCGCAAGGCCGCCGGTTCGCTCAACGGCACCGCCTCGAGCAAGGGGCGGACCCGCAAGCCCGTGACGGTCTCGAAGAAGGCGGCCAAGCCGGTGAAGGCTGCCAAGACCTCGTCGAAGCGAAGTGCCCGCGGACGCTCGTCGGCGAAGCGCGGTTGATCGTGGCCGTGACGACTCGACGCGGCGGAAGCCTCCCGCGCCTGCTCGCCGCCCTCGCGTTCTTGGCGGTCACGATCGCGTGCGAGCGGGCAGACGCGGTCGGTGTCGCCGACTCGACGGCAGCGGCGGACCCGACCCCAAGAGTGGTCGAGACGGCCTCCCCGTCCGTGCCGACCGCGCCACCGGCGACGGAGGCTCCGTCGCCGGCATCCGGCGTCGATGCCCCCCCCGCTCCGAAGTCGCCGAGCATTCCTCCGTCTTCGCCCGGAGGCCGCGTCCCCGGATCCGCCGCCGGATTCGGAGGTTCGGGCACGACCGCGGGCGCCGACCCGCCGCCCCGCGAGGGCGAACTTCCCCGCTCCCCGGCAGGACTTCCCATGATGCCGATCGACGTGAAGGGTCAGCGTTTCCTGATGGAGCTCGCGCTCGACGAGCCGGCCCGTCAACGCGGACTCGGAGGTCGCCGGAGCCTCGCGAACGATCGCGGCATGCTCTTCGCGCATCCCAAGCCGGAGATCCTCGGCTACTGGATGAAGGACTGCTTCATCGACATCGACATCGTCTACGTCGATGCCACCGGCAAGGTGACCGCGGTCTACCGCATGAAGAAGGAACCTCCTCGCAAGCCGGGCGAGAGCCTCTTCGACTACCACCGTCGCCTGCCGTCCTACTCGAGTCGACGCTCGGCGGTGCTGGCCCTGGAGTTTGCGCCGGGCACGCTCGACAAGCTCGACCTCCGCATGGGCGAGCAGCTCGACCTCGACGTGACGAAGCTGCGAGGCATGGCGAGCGAGTAGAGGGCGGGGGCCACGTCACACGCCGATCGCTCGCTTCGCTCGGCGGACGGTCATTTGGACGGGATGGACGTGATGGACTGAATGGACCCGGAGGGCGAAGCGCTGCATCTGGTCCGGGCGGCTGGCGGCGAACGTCCAGGTTCGTC
>JBMTTG010000337.1:0-3130 GCA_049449095.1 Phycisphaerales bacterium
GTTGTCCGACCGATCCGAACAAGATCGCTCCGGGCACCTGCGGCTGCGGCGTGGCCGACACGGACACCGACAGCGACGGCGTGGTTGACTGCGAGGACAACTGCCCCCTCATCGCGAACCCGACCCAATCCGACTGCGATGGAGACGGGATCGGCGATGCCTGCGAAGTCGACTGCAACGACAACGGCGTTCCGGACGATTGCGACCTCATCAACGGCACCAGCCTCGACACCAACTCGAACGGCAAGCCCGACGAGTGCGAGTTGAACGTGCCGGGCGACTTCGCGGATCTTCAGGACGCGATCAATGCGGCGCAGGACGGTTGGCTGATCCAGATCGGCGAGGGTGTGACCGAGGGGACGTACACCATCGAGGGCGTCTCCGTGACGATCGTCGGCAGCGAGGATCCGGCCGACACGGTGCTCGACGGGTCCGGCGGCACGGTGTTCGTCGTGGTCGGAACCACCGGTCAGCCGACGGTGATTCGAGGCTTCACGATCCTCGGCGGCGGTTCGGGACTGGCCGGCGGGCTCGGTCCCGCGATCGAACTGGTCGACAGCAATGCGGTCATCGAGGACTGCATCATCAGCGGCGCTGCCGATGGCGGCGTGAGCATCACGGGCGGATCACCCACCATTCGGAACACCGTGGTCAGCGGCAACGCCTCGGAAGGTGGCGGAGCCGGCATTCGTCTCGTGAGCAGTTCGGCATCGCTCGATGGCGTCGTCTGCCGCGGCAACCTCGCCGCCGGCGCCGGTGGCGGCCTCCTCGCGGAAGGCGGAGAAGTCGTGATCTCCGGATGCACCTTCGAATCCAACGCGGCCGCCATCGGTGGAGGCCTCTCGTGGAGCGGCAGCGGATCGATCACCATCCTCGACTCGCTCTTCGCCGACAACTCGGCAGGCTCCGGCAGCGCGCTTCATGCCGAGGTCGGCGCGGGCGAGGCGTTGCTCGACGCGGTCGCCTATTGCGGCGTCTCGGAGTCGGCCATCGTCGGGCCGTGGATCGAGGCCGGACCGGTGGTGGGTGAAGCGACGTGCCGCGACTGCGATGCGAGCGGCGAGATCGACGTGCTCGAGATCGCGCTCGGGGTGCTGGAGGACGTCAACGCCGATGGCATCCCGGACATCTGCGAAGGCTGCATCGCGGACATCAACGGCGACGGGATCGTGGATGGAGAGGACCTCGGAATCCTGCTCATCGAGTGGGGCAGCGAGGCGACGAGTGGCGACCTCGATCTCGATGGCCTCGTCGGCGGCGAGGATCTCGCGGTTCTGCTCGAGGCGTGGGGGCCCTGCGGCGGCTGAGGAACGACGCCCCCCGGCGGGGGAGGTGTGCCAACCGCCGAGGCAGGTCCGAGTCGCGAAGGGGCGGCGCCCTCTCCGCCGAAGTCGTTCGGGTCGTCGTAGTTTCCAGCTCGGCGCAGCCCGGAGACGGCGCCCCGGCGTCGCCCGAATCTCCTACCGTCTCCGCCATGATCGAAGTCGCCCAGTCCCTCGCGTTGCTCGCGCTGATGTTGGAACCGCCGGTCGCGCCGCCCACGGCGGAGGCGGTCCCCGTGCCGTCGATGTTCATGGGGGAGATCTCGGCGGGGCCGGGAACGCTCTTCGTCTCCTTCCAAGTCGAGTCCGGCGAAACGGCGGGGCCGGCGAAGGTCCTGGTGACCATGCCGCGGGTGGGGGCGATCGCGCAGTCGGCGCAGGACGTCGTCCTCGATGGCGATCGGCTCGCCTTCTCGGTGTCGAGCCTCGGGGTCGTCGGTCGCTTCGATGGCGCGGTGAAGGACGCCCGCTACGCCGGAACGCTCGTGCTCTCGGTGCCGGAGCAGCCCGACGTGTCCGCGGAGTTCTCGCTGTCGCAGAGCGTGCTTGCGTCGCAGGTCGAGGGATTCGCGGCGTACCGTGGCCGCGTTCAGACCGGCGGCGGCGGCCTCGAGATGACCGTGGTGCTCGCCAAGGAATCGCCGTTCGGCCCGGTCGCGTCGGTCGACATCCCGGCGCAGGGCGTTGACGGTTGGCCGCTCGTCGTCGAGGGGCTCGAGGATGGCCTCTGGCGGCTTCGGCTTCCGATCGGCATGGCGGCGCCGTCCTTCGAACTCGCCGAGGTCGAGGACGCGAGTCGACTCGAGGGCGTGCTCAAGCAGGCCGGCATGGTGCTGCCGCTCGCGATGACACGGCTCGGCACCTACGACCGGTCGGTGTTCCGGCGTCCGCAGCATCCAACGCCGCCGTTCGCCTACGCGGTGCGCGAGGTCGAGTTCCGCCATCCGCACGGGCATCGCCTCGCGGGAACGCTCACGCTGCCGAGCGGCGCCACGGCCGAATCGCCGGTTCCCGGCGCGGTGCTCGTCTCGGGCAGCGGACCGCAGGATCGCGACGAGACCATCTTCGGGCACAAGCCGTTCCTCGTGCTGGCCGACGCGCTGACGCAAGGCGGCATCGCGGTGCTCCGCTACGACGATCGCGGCGTCGGCGGCTCGGGCGGCGACTTCGCCTCCGCGACGACCTTCGAGTTCGCGACCGATGCCGATGCGGCGACGGAGTTCCTCAAGTCGGTCCCCGAGGTCGACGCGGCGAAGGTCGGCCTGATCGGGCACAGCGAAGGAGGACTCGTGGCCCCGATCGTGGCGAAGTGGCAGCGGGAGCAGGGCGATCCCTCGACGATGCTCGCCTTCGCGGTGCTCCTCGCGGGGCCGGGCGTGCCGGGCGATCAGATCCTTCGCGTGCAGATGCGCGAACTGCTCGAAGCCTCGGGGATCGGCGAGGACGATGTTGCCGCGGTGCTCGAGAGCCAGGGCCGGCTGCTCGATGCGGCGAAGGCGAACGACGCCGGCGCCATGCTCGACGCGGCGCGGGATCTGGCCGCGGCGCAGGCGTCGATCGGCGCGGAGGGGCAACTCGAGAACGCCCTGCTCGAAGCCGGCGCCGAGGCGATCGTCGCGCAGATGCAGGCGCCGTGGATGAAGACCTTCCTCGCGCTCGACCCGAGGCCGCTGCTCGTCGAGATGCGGATCCCGACCCTCGCCCTGATCGGCTCGCTCGATCGGCAGGTCGATCCCGATCAGAACCTGCCGGTGATCGAGGCGGCGCTTCGCCTCGGCGGCGCTCCGTTCCGGGCGCGGCGGGTCGAT
>JBMTTG010000338.1:0-3127 GCA_049449095.1 Phycisphaerales bacterium
CAGCATGGTGCTCCGACTGATTCCGAGCCGCCTGCTCACCTTCGAGCAGATCGGCTTGCCGGACATCGTGCAGGAGCTCGTGCGGCGTCCGCGAGGGCTGTTCGTGGTGACCGGGCCGACCGGCTCGGGCAAGACCACCTCGCTCGCGACCATGATCGACTACATCAACACGAACTTCGACCGCCACATCGTGACGGCCGAGGATCCGATCGAGTACTACCACGTCCACAAGAAGTCGGTCGTGAACCAGCGTGAAGTCGGCAGCGACGTGCCGACGTTCGCCGAAGCGCTTCGCCGCGTGCTGCGGTCCGACCCGGACGTCATCCTCGTCGGTGAAATGCGCGACCTCGAGACCATGGAGGCCGCGATCCGTGCCGCGGAGACGGGGCACCTCGTGTTCGGCACCCTGCACACCACGGGGGCGGCCGGCACGATCACCCGAATCATCGACGCCTTCCCGACCAACCAGCAGGCCCAGGTCCGGGTGCAGCTCTCGACGAGCCTTCTGTGCGTGCTCAGCCAGCAGCTCCTTGCCCGCAACGATCGCCCCGGTCGCGTGGCGGCCTACGAGTTCCTCGTGGTCACTCCCGCGATCGCGAACCTGATCCGTGAGAACAAGACCTTCCGCATCGACTCCGCCATCCAGACCGGGCGGAAGTTCGGCATGCAGCTCCTCGACGATCACCTCTGGAACCTGTACTCCCAGGGGATCATCTCGGCGGAGGAGATGATTGATAAGGGCAAGGACCCGGGCGACCTTGCGGAAAAGGTCCATCGCTCGGGCGGTCTCGTCGGGCGTGCCGAGCTCGATGAGAAGGCGGATGAAGAAGCTTGACCGGGGCGGCCCTTGCCGAAGCCCCGCCCTTCTTGTCGGGCTCGCCGATCACGCACCGCCGGAGCGCGGGCGACGCCATTCCGGGCCACTCCAGACGGGTGGTCCGGGCGGAATGCCGCCGGCCAAGTTCGAGTTTCAGGGGTAGAAGTCCACGCGTCATAGCACTGGCGCTCTCAGAATCGAGCAACCGGAACCTGCATCTCCGATGAACATTCCTCCAATGCCCGGTCCAGTCACGAACCCTCTCGCCAAGTCCCCGGGACCCGGTTGCGATTCCGAGGTCGCCTGTCTGGCCGACCTGACCGCGATCCACGGGCGGAAGGGGGGCGATCGATGAGCCTTCCCGTCGAGGAAATGAAGGGACGGCGTCTCGGCCGCGTGTTGACCAAACTCGGCAAGGTCAGCCGGGATCAGGTCCACGAAGCGCTCGAGATCCAGAAGACCAAGCGGGAACTGATCGGCCGGATCCTGATCGAGCTCGGCTACGTCACCGAGGAGGACGTGCTCGAGGCCCGGGCCGGCCAGGCGGGTCTGCGGTTCATCCACCTCAAGGACCTCGAGATCGACTCCGAGATCCTCGAGGCGCTGCCGGCCGAGGCTGCCAACACCTTCCAAGTCGTCCCGATCGAGTACGAGCCGCAGGGCAAGCGTCTCACGATCGCGATGAAGGACCCGGACAACTTCAAGGCGATCGACGACCTGCGGCTGCTGATGGGCTTCAAGGTCTCCGCGGTGGTGGCGCCACCGGAGGAGGTCGACGAGGTCCTCAAGGCCAAGTTCTCGACCGGCAGCCGCTCGATGACGGACATCTACGCCGATCTCGGCGAGTCGTCCGCGGTCGCGGCGGTGTCGGGGCGAGGCGACTCGATCGACCTCGCGAGCCTCGAGGCGGCGGCCGACGACAACAAGGTCATCCAGCTCCTCAACCTCGTCCTGCTGCAGGCGATCCGCGACAAGGCCTCGGACATCCACTTCGAGCCGTTCGAGGACGAGTTCAAGATGCGCTACCGCATCGACGGCGTCCTCTACGAGATGATCCCGCCGCCGAAGCATCTCGCGCTGCCGATCGTCAGCCGCATCAAGGTGATGAGCAAGCTCAACATCGCCGAGCGGCGGCTTCCGCAGGACGGCCGCATCGAGCTCACCATCGGCGGCGCTCCGATCGACCTTCGCGTCGCGGTCTTGCCGACCATGTTCGGCGAGAGCGTGGTCATGCGCGTGCTCGACCGCTCGAACGTGCAGCTGAGCCTCGACCGCGTGGGGCTCCGAGACGACGAGCTCGAGACGATGCGGTCGATCATCCGCCGGCCCAACGGCATCGTGGTGGTGACCGGCCCGACCGGCTCGGGCAAGACCACCACGCTGTACGCCTCGCTGCAGGAGCTGAACGATCCGGCGACCAAGATCCTCACCGCCGAGGATCCGGTCGAGTACGACATCGACGGCCTCATCCAGTGCCAGGTGAACCTCGATCAGGAGCTCACGTTCGCCCGGCTGCTGCGCTCGTTCCTCCGGCAGGACCCCGACATCATCCTCGTCGGCGAGATCCGCGACCTCGAGACCGCGCAGATCGCGATCCAGGCCTCGCTCACCGGCCACCTGGTGTTCACCACGCTGCACACCAACGACGCGCCGAGCAGCATCCTGCGACTGCAGGACCTCGGCGTCGAGAACTTCCTGCTCACCGCGACCGTCGAGGCGATCGTCGCCCAGCGACTCGTGCGGCGCGTCTGCGTGAAGTGCAAGGAGGAGTACACCCCGGGCGAGGAGCAGCTCATGGAGCTCTCGCTGCGCCCGGCGGACGTGCAGGGCCGCACCTTCTTCCGCGGCCGGGGCTGCGACCACTGCAACCGCACCGGCTATCGGGGCCGGCTCGCGATCTTCGAGATCATGCGCATGGACGACCCCATGCGCGAGCTGATCATGCAGCAGGGTTCGACCGCGGTGCTGCGGGCCGAGGCGCGGCGCCGCGGCATGCGGACGCTCCGCGAGAGCGGCCTGCTCGCGATCTTCGAAGGCCAGACCACGATCGACGAGGTCGTCCGCGAGACGATCGCCGAGGAGTGACGGGTACCCCACTGCGTGCGCATCGCCGCCGACGGGCGGCCGGAGACGAGCGTCCATGCCGACCTACACCTACGAGGCCCTGAACGCCGCGGGCAAGCCCCAGAAGGGCACCATCGAGGCGAAGACCGCCGACGAGGCGGTGCAGCGGATCAAGAGTCAGGGATTCTTCCCGACCTCGGTCCGCGAGCAGAAGATCAAGGGCGGCGGGGGAGGCGCCCCCGGGGG
>JBMTTG010000339.1:0-3125 GCA_049449095.1 Phycisphaerales bacterium
GCGGCGCCGCCGGCCTTCGCGGCCGTCGCCGCAGCCGAAACTGATCGACCGCGGTCGCAAACACCACCGCGACTTCGCCGCCTCGGAGCCTGATTCCTCAGGTCGTCCGGGGCGGCGGTCGTGTTGGGAGGAGCGAACACGCCGAGACCGATCCGATCGCGGAACCACCGCCCGCCGCTCGGCGAAGACCGCCGGCCGATCTCGACTCATTCGACGACTCGACGCAGTCCGACCTGGGCATCCCGACGGCGATCTCTGTCGACATGGTCACCTGCCGCGGGCGGGTGGGGGTGGCGTACGAGTTTCTCCAGGCGGAGCCCTTCAGCCGCGTGATCCGGCGCGACCCCGACTCCGTGGAACGCCACACGGAAGTGCTGCACGAGGTCGTTCGCAAGGTGCATGCGGTGCGGAGCGATCTCGATCAGCTCCCGGTGCTGCAGGATCACGTACGGAACACCATCGAGTGCACGCGAGGCGACCTTCCGGACGCCGACGTCGGTCTGCGGCATCGGCGCCTCGAGGCGATGCCGGGCCGGAGCGATGCGTGCACTTCGACCTGCACTCGAGCAACATCGTGCTGCGCCGAGGACAGTCGGTGAACATCGACATGGGCGACCTCTCCCGCGGCAGCCACTGGTTCGACGTCGCGCTGCGGTTCACGATCTACGGTGTGCCCGATCTCGGGCTGAGCAAGCTTGCGTGCGGCATTCCGGTGCCGCACGGGCGTCGCCTCTGCAACGCGTTCGAACGTCGCTCCATGGCCGACTTCGGCTCGGCGGAGCGGGCCTGCTTCGAGGAGAACCGCTTCGTCCTCGCCTCCCTGCGCCTGCTCTGCGCGTTCGAGATCGCGCCCGCCCGCAAGCCGTGGTTCCTCGAGACGACCCGCACGGCGCTCGCCCCCGGGATCAGGTCTCCGACGCGCCGCTGACTCGCGGGAGGACTCAGGCCGTCCCGACGATCGCGGTCCGAACGATCCGGAACTCGTCGAAGGGACGGTCCTTGGTGCGTGGCGCCACCAGTTCGACCTCCGCGGACTCCCCGAACTTGCGGGCGAGGCCCTTGACGAGACCGACCACCAGCGGCGCGAGGCCCTCGCGCTCCGAGACGTAGCGCAGCAGCAGCGTGCCGTCCTCGGCCTCGGTGACGCTGAACGAAGGCGGCCGCAGTTGGGGCATGCCGAAGCGGATGCGGGTGTGCAGTTGATCCAGGTTCGCGAGGAACTCCGGCAGCGATCGCCCGGCCGCCCGCATGATCTCGCCGTATCCGGCCTCGGCGGTGTACTCGATCCAGTACTCCCCGAACGCCTGGAGGACCTGATCCGCCGGCACGCCGAGCACCTCGCTCGAGGCGGCGACGAGCCGATAGGTCAGTTCGTCGGGGTACTGCTCCATCGAGAGGAACTCGACTTCGTCGACCTTGGCGAGGACCCGAATCCGCTCCCACGTCTCGGCACCGTACCGATCCACGACCAGTCCCTTCACGGCCCGGTTGATCATTCCGTACATGGCTGTCGGGTCTCCTTGGTGCCGGCTTCCTGCATCATGTCGGCGATTCGATCGACCAGTTGCTGAGGCGTGAACGGCTTCTGCATGAACGCGTGCTCGCCGCTGCCCACGCTCCGACGGAACGCCGCGTCGGGCGCGTAGCCGGAGATGAAGAGGGTGCGGACCTCCGGGTGGAGATCGCGGACGGCCTCCGCGAGCGCGGGACCCGGCATGCCGGGAAGCCCCACGTCGGTGACCAGCACGTCGATCGAGCGCAGCGACCTCGAACGCTCGATCGCGGACTTCGGATCCGACGCGGCGTGGACCACGAAGCCCGCATCGCCGAGCGCCATCTCGAGCAACGAGAGGATCGCCGGCTCGTCCTCGACGAGCAGCACGGACGCCTCGACCCGATGGGCGTCCCGACGCTCGGAGGGCGCCCGTCGCTGTTCCGTCTCCGACTCGCTCCGAGGCAGCGAGATCCGGAAGCAGGTGCCCTTGCCCACCGTGCTGTCCACGGTCACCTCGCCGCCGGCCTGCTGCACGATGCCGTAGACCGTGGAGAGCCCGAGCCCGGTGCCCTTGCCCTGCGGCTTGGTCGTGAAGAACGGTTCGAAGATCCGTTCGATCGTCTCGGCGGACATCCCGCAGCCGTCGTCGACGACCTCGAGCAGCGCCCGACGAGGCGACTCGCCGTTCGACCCCACCGGCGCGGGATGGTCCGCTCGGGTGCGCAGCGTGATCGTCCCGCCATCGGGCATCGCGTCGCGGGCGTTCACCGCCAGGTTGATCACGATCTGCTGCAGCGCATTCGGATCGATCTCGACCCGCAGCGGCCCGTCGCGGTGCTCCGCCACCAGCCGGACCTGCGCGCCGAGAAGCCGCCGGAGGATCGACTCCGTCTGCACGCACTCCTCGCCGAGATCGACGATCCGGGGCTGCATCACCTGGCGCCGCGAGAAGGTCAGCAGCTGCGAGGTGAGCGCCGTGGCGCGCTCGGTGGCACGCTGGATCTCGTCGATGTAGTCGCGGGCCGGCGTGCCCTTGGGCAGTCGCTCCGCGGCGAGCGAGGCGAACCCGAGGATCGCCGTCATCAGGTTGTTGAAGTCGTGCGCGATGCCGCCGGCGAGAAGTCCGATCGCCTCCATCTTCTGGACCTGCCGAAGCGTCGCCTCGAGCCGCTGCCGCCGTTCAAGCTCCTCCTCGAGCCGCCGATGGCGCTCGTCGAGCGCCTTGGCCGCCTCGCGCAGCTGATCGGTCAGCGAACGAAGCTCGGCCAGCGCCGTGTTGCGCGTCTGCAGCAGCAGCAGCATGTCGCCGATCGACTCGTGGGGCGGAAAGTCCTTGAGCGACAGCCCGAACCGCGCGAGATCGTCGAGCTCGGAGACCCACGGCGCCCCGAGGAAGACCACGGAGTCGTTCGCGGCGACCCGCACGAACTGGCCTCGAAGCCGGAACCCGTCGCCGCGCCCCTTCGGCATCAGGAGGTACTGCGTGTCGCTTCGCGGCAAGGGCGGAAGCACCGGACCGCCCGCGGCGCGATCGACCGTGAAGATCTCCTCGAAGGCCCGACCGACCTTCGCCTCCGGCGCCACCCCGAAGAGCCGAGGCCCGGCGCCGGCGAGACGGCCCCACGATCCG
>JBMTTG010000340.1:0-3103 GCA_049449095.1 Phycisphaerales bacterium
TCGTTCGCGCAGAGCACCGCCGAGAGCGAACTCATCAAGCAGTACGAGTTCATGTACCGCACGTTCCGCAACGCACGCCGTCGCCTCGATGCGGCCGAAAACGACGTCGAGCGGCGCCGCATCCTCAAGATCCTCGGCGACGCCTCGCTCGAGGCGATCGCGCTCGACCTCGGCTCGGATCGGCCCGCCCCGCGAGCCTTCGAACGGCTCGTGCTCGGGCACTTCGAGACGCCGCAGCAGGCGTCGGCGTGGCTCGAAGCCCAGGGATCGGGCGAGGCGACGTGGCGCGTCCTGCTGGCGGCGCTCCTGACCCACGCGCGGGAGCAGGCGCTCGACCGCATCGCCGAGGAGGATCGCACCTTCATCGAGCGGGTCGAATCGCTCGAATCGCTCGACGACGCGCTCCTGCTCCAGTCGGTCCAGCATGCGGCGCGCTCCGCCCGGCTGGCGCCCGGCGAGGAGGCCGCCCTGGGCGGCGATGCGATGCTGCGGGCGCTTCGCCTCGTCGTCGAGCGCCTGGGTGCCTCGGTGCCGCCGGACCTCGCCGCGAACCCGCGGTCGTCGCTCTCGCCGTTCGAGCAGTTCTGCCGAATGCTGCATCTGCAGCATCGGCAGGTGCTTCTCGCCGACCGATGGTGGCGAAGCGAAGGCGTGCCGATGCTCGCGATGCGGACCAGCGATCAGGCACCGGTGGCCTTGCTCCCGTCCGGATCGCACTACCGCGCCGTCGTCGCGGGATCCGACGGCGACGAGGACGTCGAGCGGGTCGACGAGGCCTTCGCCGCCTCGCTCGAGCCTCACGCGGAGATGCTCTACCGCGGCCTTCCGCTGCGAGCGCTCTCCCTGCGCGACCTGCTGCCGCCGATCGGTCGCGGCAACCTCGGCGACGCCGCGATCGTCGCGCTGGCGACGATGGCGGTCAGCTCGCTGACGGCGCTGGTGCCGGTCATGACCGGGCGCGTGATCGGCGAAGTGATCCCGCTGGCGAACCTCAACATGCTCGTCTTCGTCGGGATCGTGCTCGCGTCGATCGCGATCGGGCGCGGCCTGCTCGGCGTCGTCTCGAGCATCGCGTTCGTGCGCATCCAGACCCGCGCCGGCCTCTCCCTCACCGCGGGCTTCGTCGACCGGCTGCTGCAGCTGCCCGCGTCCTTCTTCCGAGACCGCTCCTCGGGCGACCTCACCCAGCGGGTGATGGCGATCGAGCAGGTCCGCGCCTCGCTCACGCAGTCGGTGCTGTCGGCGCTCCTGGCCTTCTTCGCGGGCTTCTCGAACCTCGCGGTCCTCTTCCTCTACGCGCCCTCGATCGCCCTGCCGGTGGTCGGGCTGGTGGCGCTCCAGATCGCGCTCGTCGTCTCGATCTCGATCCTGCTCGCGATGAACGACTACCGGCTCGCGACGGCGAAGGGGCGTCTCGACGGATTCGGCATGGACATGCTGAGCGGGATCCGCCAGATCCGCATCCAGGGCTCGACCTCCCGCGTGCTGGCGCAGCTGATCGCGAGGCTCGCGCCGGTCGGTGCCGCGAGCTACCGCACCGGTCTCGCCGGACTCGCGAACTCGTCGGTGCTGCTGGCCTTCTCGACGCTGGTGCCGGCGCTGGTCTTCCTGCGCTACGTCGCCTCGATCGACGGGTCGGGGGGCGCAGCGATGGACGAGGGGTCGTTCGTCGCCTTCATCACCGCGGTCACCGCCTTCCTCGGCGCGACCGCGATGCTCGGCCCCGCGATCATCGCCGCCGCGTCGATCGTGCCGCAGTACCACCGGCTCAAGCCGCTGCTCGAGGCGCTCCCCGAGGTCGTCGAGGGCCAAGGGGAATCGGCGACGCTCGCCGGCAAGGTCGAGGTGCGCGACGTCGTCTTCCGCTACGCCCCGGAGGGACCGGCGATCCTCGACGGCGTCTCGATCCGCGCGGAGCCCGGCGAGTTCGTCGCGATCGTCGGCCGCACCGGCTGCGGAAAGTCGACCCTGATGCGGATCCTCCTCGGCCTCGAGCCGCCGGAGTCGGGCGCCGTCCTCTACGACGATCTGCCCCTCGAGAGCCTCGATCCGACGCTCGTGCGCTCGCAGATCGGCGTGGTGATGCAGTCGAGCGAGGTGGTCACCGGCAACGTGATGTCGACGATCCTCGGGGTCGGCTCGCGGCGGTCGATCGACGATGCCTGGGCCGCCGCGCGGCTCGTCGGCATGGAGCAGGAGATCGAGGCGATGCCGATGGGGATGCTCACGCTCATCACGCCCAACTCCCACTCCCAGAGCCAGGTGCAGCGGCTGCTGATCGCCCGCGCCCTCGTGGCGAGGCCGGAGATTCTGCTGCTCGACGAGGCCACCAGTTCCCTCGACAACCAGTCGCAGGCTTCGATCACCGCGACGATCGAGGCGCTCGGGGCCACCCGCATCGTCATCGCCCACCGGCTCAGCACCATCCGCGGCGCGGATCGGATCTACGTGCTGAAGCAGGGCGAGGTCGTGCAGCAGGGTTCCTTCGAGGAGCTCGCCGCCGACGCCTCGGGGCACTTCTGCGAACTGATGGCGGGACAACTCTCATGAAGGCCCGCCTGTCGCTCCTCCTGCCCTTCCTGCCCTTGCTGGCCGGCCTCGCCGCCTGCACGCCGACGCTCGCCCGGCAACGCTTCCGCATCGAGGAGCTCGACGCGCGCACCCGCGAGATCACCTCGCTCGACGGCACCCGATCGCTGCGGGCCTTCGACGACTCCTCCAGCGCGCCCGGCGCCGGATCGCAGGCGGAGTCCGATCGCATGGTCGCGCTCCTGCGCAGCGGCGCCCCGCAGCCGCTCACGCTCACCGAGGTGCGGGAGCAGACGCTCGTCAACAACCTCGGCATCCAGGCGACGCTGCTCTCGCCGGAGATCGCCGCCCAGCGGCTGCGCGCCGAGCAGGCGAAGTTCGAGTCGACCTTCACCGCGAGCGTGATCGACCAGCGCACCGTCTCGCCGGCCTACTACGGCGGACCGCCGATCAACACCGAGGCGGAGACCCTCTCGATCGTGCCGGGGCTCACGGTGCCGCTGCAGACCGGCGGCACGGTCTCGCTCGACTGGACGCTCGCCACCCAGCTCTTCTCGGCGAGCGCCGACTCCAT
>JBMTTG010000341.1:0-3095 GCA_049449095.1 Phycisphaerales bacterium
GCCCTCGAGGGCTGTCTCCGACTTCGGTGGGTCCGCCGTCTCCTCGTCGATCGGCGGATGCGGCAGGTGCGGCGCGTGCCACGGCCGGAACGCGTTCGTCCAGATGTCTCGCCACTGCGACCTGGGCAGATGGCTTGGCCGACGCTCGATCAGTTCGCGGGACCAGGAGATCAGGCGACCCGCATGCCAGCAGAGGTTCGCCAGCCACAGGCCCGCGATCCCGTGTCGCTTGGCGAAGTAGCGGGCGCGGCCTCGCATTTGATAGGCGGGGGCGCGCCTGCGTTCGGCCCGCAACTTGTGGACTCCCGAACTCGTTCCCTTGAGGTGCACGCACCGCACGCGCGGGCAGTGTCCGATGACCCAGCCGGCGCGGCGCGCTCGCCAGCAGAGGTCCGCATCATCGAAGTAGGCGAAGTAGCCCTCGTCCAGGAGGCCGGTCTGTTGAAGCACGCTTCGCCTCGTCATCGCGCACGCGAACGTGATCCATTCGTGCGGGGCTTCGCGGTGCGGGATCGGCGTCGAGACGATCCAACGCCGGAAGAGACGGTCGATGGGACCGGTTCCTGCCGCATGGAGGAACTCGTTGATCGGGCGGATGTCTCGGAAGCACGCAGGATGCTGCGTGTTGTCGGCGAAGGTCATGACCGGACCGACGAATCCCCACTCCGGATGGGCTTCGAGCGACTCGACGAGGGCGGGCACGAGGCCGGGGCCGGGAACCGTGTCGGGATTCAACAGCAACAGGAACTCGGGCGGCTCCCTCCAGCGGAGTGCCGCCTCGAGGATCACGTTGTTCCCGCCGGTGAAGCCTCGGTTGTGCTCGAGCGGCAAGAGGCTGCACCAGTTGCACCACCCCTCCGACTCGATGAGGGTGCGCAATCGCTCGGCCGAATCGTCGCCGCTTCCGTTTTCGCAGATCGCGACATGGATCGAGCCATCCGTCTCGACGTCGGCTTCGAGCGCACGGAGACAGTCCTCGAGGACGTCCGTCGAGCGGAAGTTGACGATCACGATCAGGGTTCGAATGCCGTCTCGAGGCTGGCGCATCATGCTCGCTCGGTGGATCACTCGGCTTCAGCCGGAAAACGGAAACACCATCGGCGCCAGGATCACCGTGCCGACGCCGACCAGCAGATTGAGCGGCAGTCCGATGCGGAGGAAGTCGCCGAAGCGGTATCCGCCCGGTCCCATCACCATCAGGTTGGTCTGGTAACCGAGCGGTGAACTGAAGCTTGCGGACGCCGCCATCATGATCGTGATCACGAACGGCATCAGATCGACCCCGAGGGCCGACGCGGTCGCCTGGGCGAGGGGGAACGCGACTGCGGCCGCCGCGTTGTTGGTCACGATCTCGGTGAGGACGGTGGTCAGCAGGTAGATCGCCGCGAGCGCGACGAACGGATTGCTTCCGGCGAGGCGGACCATGGCGTCGCCGATCGACGTCGCGGCCCCGGAGGCGTCGAGCGCCTTGCCGAGGCCGATCGCGGCGCCGATCGCGATGAGCAGCGACCAGTTCACGCCGTCCCGCGCCGTGGTCACGCTGCAGCAGCGGGTGAGCACCATCGCGATCGCGGCCGCCAGGGCCGCCTGCAGCATCGAGATGGTGCCCGTCGCCGCGGCGACCACCATCAGCAGGGTGATGCCGATCGAGAGCCAGGCGCGGTCGTGGCGTCGGACGATCGAGTCTTCGACCGGTCGCACCAGCAGGAACTCGCGGCGATGACGGTGGTCGAAGTCGCGATCGCTCTCGAGAAGCAGCGTGTCGCCCGGACGCAGCTTGATGTCGCCGAGCCGCCCCGGGACCCGCTGCCCTTGCCGGGCCACGGCGAGCACCGCGGCGTCGAAGAGGTGGCGGAAGCGGCTCTCGCGGATGGTCTTGCCGGTGATGGGGGCGTTGGCCGGCACGACCGCTTCGAACATCTGCCGACGGTGGCGAGGCGAGTTGATCTTCTGCGACTGCGCGTCGATCTCGGAGAGGCCCCGCAGCTGCTGCAGATCGCGGATCGCCTCGACGGCGCCCACGAACACCAGCCGGTCGCCGGCGAGCAGCCGCGTCTCAGGCGTGACGCGAATCAGCTCGCCGCTGCGCTCGATCTCCGCGACGAAGACCTCCGGCAGCTGCCGCAGCGCGGCCTCCTCGATCGAAAGCCCGTGCAGGGGGCTTCCGGCGGGAACCACCATCTCGGCGGTGAACTCGCGAGGATCTGCGAGTGCGGCGGCGGAACCGCGACGGTCGGGAAGGAGCCGCGGCCCGATCAGGATCAGGTAGAGGCCGCCGACCAGCGCGCACGGCAGGCCGACCCAGGTGATCGAGAAGATCGACAGCGGCGGAAGATCGGTCTGCTCCGAGACGAAGCCCGCGACGAGCAGGTTGGTGCTCGTGCCGATCAGCGAGCACGTTCCTCCGAGGATTGCCGCGTAGCTCAGCGGGATGAGCAGCTTGGACGGGCTGGTCGAGATCCGCCGCGCGAGGTCGCTGACGGCGGGGATCAGGATCGCCACCACCGGCGTGTTGTTGAGGAACGCGCTCAGCCCGCACACCGGGACGAAGAGCCGTCCGATCGCCCCGCGCACGGTCTTCGGTCTCCCGAGCAGGCCGCTTCCGACCAGATCGATGGCGCCGGTCTCGCGAAGTCCGGTGACCACCACGAACAGCACCGCCACCGTCAGCAGCCCGGTGTTGCCGAAGCCCGAAAGCGCGTCGCCCGCCGACAGCACGCCGAAGGTCCAGCCGCTCTCGGAGGGAATGGGGACGAGGGTGAGCCCCGCGACGGCGCCGAGCAGGACCGCATCGGGCGAGATGCGCGTGAAGGCCAGGGTCGCGAGGACCGCGACCACCATCAGGATCGTGATGACTGCTTCGAGACCCATGCTCAGGGGTGGTGGTTGGGGAAGGCGGCGAGCGAACGGCTCGAACTCTCGACGCCGGACGCTCTCTAGGTCGGCGTTCGGATCGTCCCGCCTGAAGCTCGTCGACGGAACCGTTCAAGGTCTCCCTCGATCCGGGTTGGCTCGGATCGCGTGCGTCCCCCCCGTTCCCGGAGCAGCAAGGACGGTCGAACCGGGGGGCGACCGCCGGGATCTCTGACTTTCGC
>JBMTTG010000342.1:0-3088 GCA_049449095.1 Phycisphaerales bacterium
ACGCCTGATCGCGATAGCGAAGGAACGCTTCCGGGAGCCGAACCCGCGGACTCAGCCCATCCGGCACGTTCACGACCTCGCCCGGCGCCAGCGAACCCTGGAAGTCGGAATCGTTGTAGACCATCCGCCACCAGTGCGGCAGCGTGCGCAGCACCTCGACCGGCGCGGTGTTGAGATTGACGAGCCCCGGCGTGGCAGCGCCCGAGTAGCCCCGCGCGTTGGCGGGCGAGAGCAGACGCGCGAGCAGCAGGTCGTCGGTGTCGACATCGAGATCGCCGTCGGTGTCTCGCCAGAACATGCCTCGGTCATCGCAGACGAGCGCATCGAAGAGACCGACGCCCGCGGGGATCCGAGGCCGCGTCGCGAAGAACGCCTCCCACTCCGACTCCTGATCGGCATCAAGCCCGCCCGGCGCCGCGCCGAGCACCGGCACCGGCTGACGGCCATTGTCGCCCTCGGGATAGACCGCGATCTCGCCAGTGGCGAGGTCGGGCTCGAGCCCCACCTCGAAGCCGGCGAAGGTGCGGAAGCGATTGCGATAGACCCCGGGCTCGATCGGATGCGTCTCCGAGTCGAGATCGTCCTCGTCGGCGAGGATCTCCGAGAGGGTGCGCCCGGTCTCGGCTCGGCCGGTGCCCGGGATCGGGTAGCGGACCTCGGTGCCCCACAGCGGCACGTTCGCGATCTCGCCGATCTGTTCGAAGTCGCGGTCCTTCTGGCTGAACTGGTACGCGAAGCGCCCGAAGTTCCGGTCGTCCTCGTACTGGTCGGCCTTGGGCATCCCCTTCTCGCCCCACCGCACGTCGCTGCCGACGACGGGGCTGAAGTTCGAGACGTCGCCCGGTCCAGCCCCGCCGTACTGGTAGCCGTCGTACGTGCGGCGATCGCCGTCGATCACGACCTGCATGGGGAAGAAGACGGGCTTCGAGCGGATCACTTCCTGTGCCGCACCGTTCGCGGTGAACTGGCTTTCGAAGGTGAAGCCGGTCAGCCACATCTGGGCATCGCTCTCGGCGTCGGGTGCGTCTGGAATCTCCGCGTCGCCCTCGATCACGTCGCCCCGGTAGTAGTTGGATCGCTCCGCACCGGTCTCGTCGACGGCGTCGGCGTTGGTGCGGATCACCCGCGAGATGTCGCTCGTGATGCTCAAGGCATAGCGCGGGCTCATCTCGTCGCGATCGATCACGCCATTGCGGTCGAGATCGCGAAGCCACGGGCGGCTCGCCCGGACCCAGGTCGTGAGGTAGTCGGCGTTGCGGATGCGGATGCCGCTGTACCACGAGCGATCCGGATCGACCGTCTGCGGCGGGTACGGCGGCGTGGGCAGGAAGACGAGTTCGAACTTGGGCGGCGGCGGCAGGTAGTCGTCGCGATAGAGCTTGCTCGCGATCTGCGAGAAGGCGTCTTCCGACTCGAGATCGGTCTTGCCGAAACGGTCGACGACGAGCTGCACGCCGTTCTGCCCGTTGTCGTCGAGGTAGTTCCGGACGATCTCGATCGAGTCGGCGTCCTCGTCCTCGAAGACGTCCCACGGCAGCGAGAGGATCGCGGTGCCGTCGACGACCATGCTCTCGATCGGCTCGTAGGTCGCGCCGTCCGGATCGTCGGTGACAAGCGCCACGTTGTTCGGATCGTCGAAGAGGTCCTCGTCGTCGAGATCGAGGTAGTCGAGCCACTTCTGCCGGAACTGCGCGCCGAAGGCGCCCGAGGCCTGCGGGATGGAGTAGAGCACCAGCGAACACGGACGCTCGGGGGTCGTCGGCTGCAACGTGAAGTTGAGCGGCAGTCCAAGCTGCTGCGCCGCCAGCGCCAGCGGGAAGTTCCGGCCCGCCACGCGGATCGAGAAGTCGGCGAGCGGGATCGGCGTGTCGTAGGGATTCGCGATCTGCACCGCGAAGACGACCGCCGGATTCGGGGTGAGCAGGTTGCCCGCCTCGAACTGGACGAAGTTCTCGCCGGCCCCGGGGCTCCACGGGCATCCGTACTCGCCGAACGGCGCCGGGCCGCCGGCGGCCTGCCAGCCGGGATCGACGCGGGTCTTGGGATACACCAGGGCGAAGAACGTCTCGACGATCACCGGGTGCTTCTCGTTGCCGACGAACGCGACCCGCTCGTCGGGGAAGCCGTTCTCCGCCGGATCGCTCGGATCGGGGTAGAGCACCGCCTCCTGGATGTTGCGCGGATTGAGCGGGCGATCGATGTAGGCGACCGACCCGTCGGGGAACTCGCGCCGCTCGGGCCCGTCGCGCCACTGGTCGATGTTCGCCGCCCAACTGCCGAGCATGCGCCGCGTCAGACGAAACGCGTCGCGGCCTTCGTTGATCGAGTCGTCCGGGCGCCCGAGATAACTCTGATACGCGCGGGTGGTGCCGTCGCGGAAGGTGTAGTCGAGGGTCATCGTCTGCCGCAGCAGGCGACGAAGTTCCTCGCGCCAGATCCGCTTGTTGGCGGCGACGTCCGCCGGGGCCGCCTCGACCACGGACCCGTCGGCGAAGATCTCGGGCTCGTCCATCGGACGACGCAGATCGAACTTGCGTCGCTGCGCCTCCCACGTCGCACGGTCGGCGGCAAGCAGGGCCTGGGCGTTCGGGGTGCCGCCGCCATCGATCGCGAAGGCGAAGCCGTCGCGGTTGTAGTCGATGTCGGTCTCGAAGCGCGGGCTCGACCAGAGCCACGGCGGCGAGAGATCGTTCCGCGCGCCGCTGAAGGCGGTGAGCTTGCGGCGGTTGTCGTGGACGAGCTGCGGGTTCTTGAGCTGGTCGAGGTACTCGTTGGTCTCCTCGCGATACGGCGTCGCGCGAAGGAACGAGAAGTCGAGGCCGCCGTCATCGAGCGCCCGCTCGAGCCGCGTGGTCACCGCGGGATTGTTCTGTCCGTGGTTGGCGCGAAGTTCGAGTTCCTCCGGCGCGCCGAAGGGAATCAGCCCCAGCGCTTCGGGGCCGCGGCCGCGGAAGTCGCCGTTGAAGTAGGCGAGTCGCTCCGTGGGGGACAGCAGGATGCCCTGCAGGTCCTCGTCGAGCGAACGGTCCGCGAGCAGCGGATTCGGATCGCCGTCGGCATCGCGGAGCCCCCGCTGCTGCAGGAACAT
>JBMTTG010000343.1:0-3074 GCA_049449095.1 Phycisphaerales bacterium
TCTCGATCTCCGAGGGCGAGGTGCCGTCCAACCCCGCCGGTGATCGACCAGTTCAAGGTCTGAGCGGCGCCGATCTTGCCCAAGTTCTCGGCAACCGCGGCGGCAAGGGACTCGGCGTCATCAACGGCGACGGCCTGATGGACGACGCAGATCTCGCGTCGCTGCTCGGCGAGTGGGGCTGATCGAGGCTCGAACGACTTCGACGGACTGGTTCGGACTCGGCTCGGGACCGATCGCGGCGAACGATCGTGAAACCGGAGGCCAAGTTGCCCTATGGCGCTTCCCCAACCCTCGGGTCGGACTAGATTCTGATACGGGATTCCCGGACTTCCGCCCTGCGGCGTCCATGGGGAAGCCCCCACCCCTCTCATGTCTCGTGCGCCGGCCGCCGTCGGCCGGGTTTGGATCGGATCAACGCTTGGACTCCTCCTCGAGGGTCCGCAAGGAGAACAGGATGCGTCGTATCGGAATCGGCGGCGGCGTTGCGTGCGCCGCCCTCGCAGGGCTCGCCGGGACCGCCTGGTCGGGCGATGTGCTCTGGGACAACGGCCCCATCGTGACCTACCCCGGCGCCGGCGCCGGCGGTGCGGACGTCAGTTCGATCTCGCCGGGCATGGGCCTCTACGGGGGCAACTTCAACCAGCCCTCCTTCCGCCGCGCTGACAACTTCACGGTCGGCGAGGGCGGCTGGCGGATCACCTCCTTCGAGGCCTTCGGCTACCAGACCGGATCGACCACGACCTCGACGATCACCGGACTCTTCATCCAGATCTGGAGGGGCACCCCCGGCGGCAACGGCATCGTCGTGTGGGGCAACATCGACGAGAACCTCCTCTCCTCGACCTCCTGGTCGAACATCTACCGCACCAGCGCCGCCGATCAGCAGGCGACCAACCGTCCGGTGATGAGCATCGTCGGGGAGAACCTCGACATCCTGCTCGGGCCCGGCGAGTACTGGGTCGAGTGGGCCGCGACCGGTTCGCTCGCCTCGGGTCCGTGGGTGCCGCCCGTGAGCAGCCCCGACGCGTTCATTCCCGGCGACAGCATGCTCTACACCGTCGCCTCGGGTGCGTGGACGGTTGCGCTCGACACCACGAGCAACGCGGGATACGAGCTTCCCTTCATGATGTTCGGCGAGCTCGCGCCCGACACCCCGTGCACGCAGTCGAGCGATTCCTGCACCACGCCGCACAACGGCCCGGGCTGCTCGGACACGACCTGCTGCGCGCAGGTCTGCCAGTTCGAGACCTTCTGCTGCGACGTCGAGTGGGACGAGTTCTGCGCGACGACCGCGATCAAGCTCTGTGGCCTCTACGTCTACGACTGCCCGACCGGCACCTCGTTCCCGGCGAACAACTGCCCGACCGGCGCCACGGCCGTCTCCGGCGGCGACAGCCTCGCGTTCAACACCCTGAACGCGACCACCGTCGGCCCCAACCAGCCCCAGTGCAACTCGACCGACGACGACGAGCAGATCTGGAACGACCTCTGGTACAGCTTCACCGCGCCCGGTGACGGCTCGTTCTCGGCGAGCACCTGCGGCACCGCGAACTTCGACACCAAGATCGCGATCTACGACGTCGGCAACGGCACCTACAACCCCGCCGACCTGCCCGACCTCTTCATCGCCTGCAACGAAGACGGTCCGGACTGCCCCGACGCCACCTCGTTCCTCGAGATCCTCGTCGAGGCGAACGTCACCTACCTCGTCCGCCTCGGCGGCTTCAACCAGGCGACCGGCTCCGGCACGATCGCCTTCGTCTACACCCCCGAGCCGTCGGTCTGCGGCGACCCCAACGCGGGCTCCTGCTGCCAGACCTCGATCACGCCCTTCTGCGCCGATGGCGCGTGCTGCGATGCGGTCTGCGCGATCGACGCGTTCTGCTGCGAGACCGAATGGGATCAGGCGTGCGTGAACCTCGCGTTCTCGACCTGCCCGGTCCTCTGCGGTGCGGTTCCGCCGCAGGAGTGCGCAGCGCCCGGCGCAAATCCAGTTGCCACGAGCCCCAACAACAGCGTCGCGACGGGCGGCATCGCCTGCGCCGCCGGCGGCGTCACCCGCGCCAACTCCTACGCGAAGGTCTTCACGCAAGCCGATCTCGGCGCGGCGTACTCCTTCAACTGCGTCAACTTCGGCTACGACAACTCGGGCCCGTACCTCGAGGCCCTGATCACCGTCGCGATCGACCCGACCGGCGGCGCCCCGCAGGTCGCGGAGCTCGTGCCGGTGGCGACCTATCCGGTCGGCCTCTTCAGCGGCAACGACCAGTTCGTCACCGTGACGAGCGACGAACTCGTCTGCATCGAGCTCGTGGGCGACGAGACGCTCGTGGTCACGATCGACATCCCCGAGCAGACCGCCGGCTTCGCCACCTTCGCCGGCGGCACGACCTCCAACAGCCCGACCTACTACCGGTCGGACGCGTGCAATCAGCCCGACTTCGCCAACCTCGCCGACATCGGCTTCCCCAACAACCACTGGTACGTCGAGATCCCCGGCAACATCGGGTGCAAGGACCCGTCGATCCCCGGCGATCTCAACAACGACGGCGTGGTGAACGGCGCCGACCTGAGCATCCTGCTCTCGGCGTGGGGCACTGCGGATCCGGTCGCCGACATCAACGGCGACGGCATCGTGAACGGTGCGGACCTCAGCACCCTGCTCTCGAACTGGACCGCCTGACCTCCCAAGGAGTCACGGCGTGAAACGACACCCCCTCGGGCTTCGGCCCGAGGGGGTTTTCTCTGCGCGAGGATCGGGGTTCGGATCGCGGCCTTCGCCGCAGGTCACTCGCCTGCCGCCTTGGCGTCGAGATACCACCGCAACTCGCCGCCGACGGGGCGAATGCCCTTGATGGGAATCTCCTCGATCGGGTCCTTGCCGGTCGCGACCCGCTCGATCATCTCGGCCTTGTTCGCACCGACCACCAGCGGCGCCAGCACCCGCGAGGCGTTCAGCAACTGGTAGGTCATCGTGATGCGGTCGGGCTTGACGTCCGCGCCGGTGCAACGCGCGGCGAGGCGGTCCTTCACGTGCAGCACCGCGGTGTGCGGGAAGAGGCTCGCGGTGTGTC
>JBMTTG010000344.1:0-3073 GCA_049449095.1 Phycisphaerales bacterium
AAGCCCGCTCAACCGGGACCGGATCCGCGCCGATGCCATGGACGGGCTTCGCCACGGGTCGAAGCCCGCCCTTCGCGTCCGTCGGGTCGAGCTTCCGCACATGGGCATTCCCTTCCTCTCGGGTCAGGTCTCGCCGATCGTGGTCGACTTCGGCCACGCGTCGCTCAAGCTCCTGCAGATCACGACCGGGGCGACGCCCTCGATCGTGGCGATCGCGGAGCTGCCGATCCCCGAGGAGCATCGTGCCGACGCGTCGGCGCGGCATCGTTGGGTCGCGGAGCGGCTTCCCACGATCCTCAAGAGCCGTCCCTTCAAGGGCCGCCGCGTGGTCTTCTCGCCCTATGCGAGCGAGATGGTCGTGCAGCATGTCCAGGTGAATCCCGCGGAGGGCGTCGAGCCCTTCGAGCAGGCCAAGGTCCAGCTCCAGTCCCGGCTCGGCAATGCGGGCGACCTCGTGATCCGCACGCGTCAGGTGGCGGAGGTGCCTCGCGACGGCCAGCTCCGGCAGGAGCATCTCTGCGTGGCGATCGGCCGCGACGAGGTGATGCGGACCGTCGAGCTCTTTCGTCGCCTGCGACTTCAGGTCGTCGGCGTGCACGATGGCGTGAGCAGCGCGGTGCGGGCCTTCGATCATCTCCATCGCCGCGACGGCGACGAGTCTCGTCGAACCCTCTACATCGATCTGGGTTGGAGCCACACCCGCGTGGCGATCGCCCACGGAACCGACGCGGTCTTCGGCAAGTCGATCCCGCTCGGAGGCCGTCAGTTCGCCGGGCGGACCGTCGCCGACGAACTCGATGCGGATCTGGCGGCGCTGCTCGGCCCCGCACGCTTGCCGACGGAGACGAACGTCATCTCGAGCGACGCCGACACCGACGACGCGGTGCACCCGGCCTTCGCGCGGCTTCAGGCCAAGCGTGCCTCGGCGCCCGCCGCGTCGATCGTCGAAGATCGGCGCACCGGACGTCCCGCCGCCGGGCTCGGCCCGCGCGTCGAGGAGGCCTCTCCGCTCGCCGCCGGCGAGGCGATCGAGAGCCTCGGCCACGAGCTGGCGATGTGCATCCGCTACTACCAGTCGACCTTCCCCGAGAAGCCGATCGAGCGGGCGATCTTCATCGGCGGCGAGGCTCGCCGCACCGACCTTTGCCAGTCGATCGCCCGCACGCTTCGACTTCCCGCCCAACTTGGCGATCCCCTCGCGCGCCTTGGCGGCCTCGACCGCTCGGGCCTGCCCGCCGGACCTCATCCGGGCTGGGCGGTGGCGTGCGGGCTCTGCACGTCGCCCACCGACCTCTGATCACGCGAAACGCCCGGAACCGGCCATGCACGACACGAGCCTTCTTCCCGACGACTACCTCTCCGACGCCCGCGAACGCCGAACCAACATCGTGGGGCTCGCGCTCTTCGCGCTCGTCCTCGGCGGCGTCGCGGTCTGGTTCACCCGCACCAACTTCGAGTGGCGCGAGGTGCGCGACCGCCAGGAGCAGGTGAGCGCCTCCTTCTCCGCGGTCGCGGTCGAGATCCGCGACATGCAGGAGCAGGAGAAGACCCGTCGCGAGATGCTCGAGAAGGCGCAGCTCGCGGCGTCGCTCGTCGATCCGGTGCCGCGATCGATCCTGCTTGCCGAGCTCGTGCGGCGGATGCCGGAGAAGGTGAGCCTCCTCGAGTTCGAGCTGCGCAGCGAGCCGGTCAAGGTGGTGCGGGCGAAGCCCGTCGCCGAAGCGCCAGCCGCGGCGCCGAAGAGCCGCGCCGCCGCGACGCGTGGCAAGGCGAAGCCCGCCGAGAAGGCGGAGCCGCCCAAGCCCGATCCGCTCCGCTACGCGATCGCCCTGACGATCACCGGTCTCGCGCCGACCGATCTCGACGTCTCGGAGTACCTCCAGAACCTCAACCAGCTCGACCTGCTCGAGAGCGTCCGGCTCGAGGTCTCCGAGGAGAAGCAGGTCGGCGGCCTTGCGACGCGGCAGTTCCGGATCGCGATCCGGATCGGCCCCGACGCCGACGTGCGAAGCAGCCGCTCGCTCCTGCCCGCGACGATCGCGGAGGCGGAGGTGGTCGAGCCTCGCGAGTTCGAGCCCGGTTTCGCCCGTCCGTTCATGACGATGCCGGAGGAGCCCGATGCACTCGACGCCGGTGCCTCCCGCGCCGACGCCGCCCCCGAGGAGATGCCCTGACATGCGCTTCGGACTTCGAGAACTCGTCTTCCTCGGGCTGCTCCTGGCGGTGCCGCTCGCAGCCTGGTTCGTGGTCTTCCAGCCGCGCCACCAGCAGATCGAGCAGGCCCGCGTCGAGGTGGAGGCCAAGCAGGCCAAGCTTCGGCAGCTCGCGCGGGTGAGCTCGCGCATCGAGGATCTGCGGATCGAGATCGAGTCGGGGCGAGAGGCCCTCGATCGGCTCGAGCGCCGGATCCCCGGCCGCGACGGCGTCGACGCCGTGCTCCAGCAGATCACCGAGATCGCCATGCAGAACCGCCTGGTGGTCCGCTCGGTGAAGGGCGATCGTCCGCTCGCCGCACCGCTCTACATGGAGCTGCCGCTCAAGATGTCGATCGAGGGCGAGTTCGAGGGGCTCTACGACTTCCTCGCGGAGCTCGAGAGCCTCGAGCGGATCACCCGCGTGCATCACCTCAAGGTCTCCCGCTCGTTCTCCGGGCGGAACGCGAGCGAGGATCTCGGCAGCCTGAAGGCCGAGCTCGCCATCAGCATCTTCTTCGATCCTGGCGCCGCCGAGGCGGCGCCGCGACTCTGACGGAGCGATCCCGTGCCCACGCCCTCCCGCGATCCGCTTCTTCGCGGTTCGAACGACCTCGGCCTCGCGGCCGACCCGAACCTCGATCGCCGCATCTCCCGACGTCCGCGCTCGGGCGTGATGGTGGTGGCGCTCATGGCGGTGGTCGCCGTGGTCGGCCTCTACAGCATGCGCAACATCGGCGCCGCGTCGGCCTCGAGCGGCATCAGCCGCGAGATCGAGCAGCTCGTCGCGTCGGTGCTACCTTCGATGCCGATCGGCCCCGCGGATTCGGCCGATGTTCCCGCCAGCGTAGGTGTCGACGACGCGGCGCTATTCGCGATGC
>JBMTTG010000345.1:0-3067 GCA_049449095.1 Phycisphaerales bacterium
GACGAACTGCCCGTTGAAGTTCCCCGTCGAACGCTGCGGCTCGGTGCTGCGGAGCCAGCGCGAGTCGTCGAAGCCCGGATTGCCGTAGGGATTGCCGGCCCCGATCGGCGCGCCGAGTCCGTTGGCGAGGAGCCCGCCCGGCGCACCGGGACCGACTGGCCACAGGCTGTTCGCGACGCCCAGCGCGTCGGGCCAGTTGGTCCAGGGGATCGTGGCGTAGGGAGCCTTGTTGTAGGGGAACTCGTAGAACTTCCGGACTTCGCCGGTGTTGGGATCGGTCACGTCGACCCGTGCCGGATCGACGCCGAATTGTCCCTCGTCGGGGAAGATCGGAAGCCGCGGCCAGTTGCTGCTGACGGTGCCGCCGAAGAAGCCGTTGTTCGCGACCGGGGTCTGCACCGGGCGCACGAAGAGCGCTTCGGCCACCTCCGAGGCGAGCATGGTGCCGATCGAGTCGGCGCGATCGTCGACGATCGTCGCCTGCTGCTGCGCCGCGGCGGTCGCGCGTCCGACCCGAGTGCGGCTGATGTACGCCGTCGCCACGATCACGAGGAGCACGAGGATCGCGGTCACCAGCACGAGGGTGTTGCCGCGGCGGCTCGATCGACGGAACGCTTGAGGGGTGAGGATGCGGGTCATGGGATGGGTCGCTCCTCTCAATCGCGGTCGGGCAGCGGAATCGTGAACTGGAACGTCCGTCCCTCGGTGATGGTTCCCCGCGGATCGTGGAGGACGAGCGTCACCCGGATCGCCGAGGGCAGCGGCGTGTAGGCGAGGTCGGGACTCATCCAGCGTGCCTGCGGGCCGGAGCCGACCGAGGTGTAGGCCCGCTCCCGGTTGAATCCGAAGGCGGCCTGGTAGGTGCGCACCTGCGCGTTCGATCCGCTGCCGATCGGCGTCACATCGATCGGCACCGCGCCTTCGATCGCCTGCGGATAGACCGGCCAGCACGGATAGGCGTTGCCAAGGTTCGTCGGATCGTCGGCGGCGTAGGAGGTGAAGGTCCGGACACCACGATTCGCGAAGGCGTTCTGATTGCCCGGCAGATCCGGCAGGCCGAACCACGGCTGCGGGCGGGCGGCGTCGACCACCACGCCCGACATCGTGGTCACGTCGTCGGTGGCGAGATCGACGCCGAGCAGGAAGCTCCCATCGGGAGCGGTCTGCCGGCCAGCGCCGTCGTCGTAGGTCCAATCGATCGCGAAGGAACTCACGTTGCTGCCAAGCATGGTGTTGGTCAGCATCTGGTCCTCGCGACGGCTCGACGGCGCCGTCTTCTCGCCCCGCGGATAGGCGAAGGCCTGCGCGATGATCCGCTGCCCGCTCGGCAGCGCCCCGCTGTTCACGATCCACGGACGGTTCGGGTCGTAGCCGCTCGGCACGCTCGTCGGAAAGCCGCCCTCCTTGCGGGTCACGAACCGTTCGATCGCCTCGGGGGTCTGGCTGGCGACATCGACGCGCCCCTTGCGGATCGACCCGCGATCCTGCGTGCCGCCGTCGTAGAAGGGATCGGGCCAGATGCTGCCCGCGGCGTTGCGTCCTTGCGAACCGTAGAAGAGCGGACTGCCGCCGTCGTCGGCAAGAAGCACCGGCTGACGAAGGAGCAGCCACTCCGCCGGCGGCGGCTGGGTGCCGACGATCGGCGTGCCGAAGCCGCCTCCCGGCCAGGCCTGCATCTCGACGAGCGTGTTCTCGTTGAAGGGATCGGAGAACGCCCACGGCGTGAGGGGCTGGCCGTCCCCGTAGCAGCAGGGATCGCTCAGCGCCTTGCCGGTCGGGAACTGCACGCCGTGACCGTAGTAGACGCGGCTCACGGCGCTGTGCGGGTTGTTGGTGACCGTCGCCCCGGCCTGAAGTTCCTGGCTGTCGACGTAGCCGCTCGTCGCCGCGAACCCGTCCACGAAGACGAGCAGGCGATCGGCGCGAAACACGTAGTCGGGATCCTTGCTCGGATCGAGCAGTTGCCCGCTCTGGGCGAAGTTGACGTCGTTGCGGACCTCGATGCACTGGATCGCGAGGAAGCCCTCCTTCGAGATCCGCGCGAAGTCGCGGCGCATCTGGTTCTCGATCGCCCGAGCCTCCTGCAGGAGATCCGCGGTCGCCTGCCCGTAGGCGGTGACCTGCCCGGCGGTCGAGAAGATCCGCCCCACCGCGAGGATCACGACGAGCAGGACCACCACCGCGATCAGCAGTTCGACGAGGGTGAACGCGCGGCGGACGAACGAGGCGGTCATCGTGGGCTCGCGCATCTCAGAGCTCCTTCACCGCGACGTACACGGGCGTGAGGCGATAGCCGCGATCGTCTTCCGCGGGCAGGTACCAGAAGGTTCCGACATCGCCGGCCTCGGTGCCCATGAACCAGAACGAGCGCATCGAACGCGAGGGATCGCCGGTGGGATCCGGCAACCTCGGCAGCGGCGTCATGAGCCGCACCGGACCGTCCTGACGCACCCGACGCCCCGACGCGACGCGATGCACGTTGCCGTTGGCGTCGAGCAGCCACTGCCCCGGCAGCTGCCAGTGGTAGTCGAGGTTCTCGAGTTGCAGGAGCTGGTTCGGTGCGGTGCCCGGGACGACGGTCGGATCGAGGTTGTTCGCCGGCGTCACCGTCCACGGTGCCGCGAGATCGAGCCGATACGGCAGCGCCGAGCGCGATGCGCCCGCGAACGAAACCGTCTGCGACGGCGCGTAGCCGCCGAGCTGCTCCGCGCCGCTCACGCGGTAGACGAAGATCGCCACCTGCACCCGCCCCTGGAAGCGGCGGAACATGCAATCCCAGAAGTACTGCGGCGGGTTCGACTCGGCCTCCGGCGTGCCGGGCGCGAACGACGGATACGCCCGCTCCCACGGCTCGAAGACGACCAGCGGAAACTCGCCCGGCGAACCATCGAACGTCGCCGGACCGAACTTGCGCCAGTTCCACGGGACCTCCGAGATCGTCATCTGGCTGCCGGGCGCCACGTTCTCGGGGCGCCCGATGGTGTTGAAGACGATCATCGATCCGGCCTCGACGGTGGGCTCGCCCCCGCCCAGCGCCGGATAGTTCGTCTGGAAGGACGAGATGTTC
>JBMTTG010000346.1:0-3053 GCA_049449095.1 Phycisphaerales bacterium
TGGGCATCGAGATCCCGAACTTCGTGGCGAGACCGCTGCGCGGACGCACCTGCAACTCGAAGCCCGGCGGGAAGGCGACCGCGAACCCGCAGGCGACGAGCAGGATGTCTCCGGGCTCGATCGTCGCCGGCGACTCGATCGCCGCGTGCAGGTCCATGCCCGCGGCGTGCTCGGACTGGTAGGCGGGAATCGTCGCGAGCGGCGAGAGCCGCCTGATGCGCAGCGAGACGGGAGCCGAGGCGTGAAGCGGAGCAGGCGAGGCACTCGCCACAAGGTTCGATGGATCGTGCATCGCGCGAGTGTAACCCGCGCCGCGAGTCGCGAACCTCAAGCCTTGCCGAGCGCCTTCACCGCCGCGAGGACCTCTTCGGCGTGGCCCGGCACCTTCACGTTGTCCCAGCGCCGCGCGACCTTGCCGGCCGCATCGATCAGGTAGGTGGTGCGCACCACGCCCATGTACTTGCGGCCGTACATCGACTTCTCCTGCCACACGCCGTACTTCGCGCAGATCGCCGGCTCGCCGCCTTCGGGAGCGACGTCGGCGAGCAGCGTGAAGTTGAGTTCGTGCTTGTCGACGAACTTGCGGTGGCTCTTCTCGTCGTCGGGGCTCACCCCGAGCACCGCCGCCTTCACCTTCGAGAAGTCGGGCTTCAGGTCGCGGAAGGCGCAGGCCTCCTTGGTGCAGCCGGAGGTGTCGTCCTTGGGATAGAAGTAGAGGACGACCGGCTTGCCCGCGAAGTCGCTCAGGCGATGCGCCTGTCCGTCCTGATCCTTCGCGGAGAACGCGGGGGCCTTCTTGCCGGGCTCGATGAGGGGCATGGGTGGGTCTCGCAGGGTGCGGGCGCGGGAGATCGTCGGAACGATCGCTTCGACGCGACGCGACCTCGCGATTCGCTCACCCGCGGTCGTCGCGGCGATACGCGAGATCGGGGCGTCGGCTCGAGTGCGACTCGAGATGCGTCGAGCGCCAGCATCCGACCCAGCGGTTCGGCTCGATCTCGTGCAGGCAGTACTCGTTGCGGTCGGGCGCGAGTTCGGGCATCACCTCCGCGGGCGTCTCCGGCCACCACGGGACGATGCCGTCGCGGAAGCCGGGCAGCTTCCGGAACTCCTCCGGGCTGCCGACGATCTCCTCGACGGTGGTCAGGCGATGGCGGCGATCGTGCAGGCCGGGGATCGAGTTGAAGAGCCCGCGGGTGTAGGGGTGCAGCGGACGATCGAAGAGCTCGAAGACGTTCGCGTACTCGACGACCCGCCCCGCGTACATCACGCACACGACGTCGGCGTTCTCCGCCACCACGCCGAGGTTGTGGGTGATGAGCATGATGGCCATGCTCCGCTCCCGCTGCAGATCGCGCAGGAGATCGAGGATCTGCGCCTGGATCGTCACATCGAGGGCGGTGGTCGGCTCGTCGGCGAGCAGCAGGTCCGGCTGGCACGCGAGCGCCATCGCGATCATCACCCGCTGCCGCATGCCGCCGGAGAACTGGTGGGGATAGGCCTTCAGCCGCTCCTCGGGCTTGGGGATGCCGACCTCCTTCATCGCCCGCACCGCGATCGCCTGCGCCTCGTCGACATCGACCTTCTGATGCAGCAGGATCGCCTCGACGATCTGGTCGCCGATCGTGTAGACCGGGTTCAGCGAGGTCATCGGCTCCTGGAAGATCATGGCGATCTCGCCGCCGCGCACCGCGAGCATCTCCTGCTCGCTGCGGGTGAGCAGGTCGCGGCCCTTGAAGAGGATCGACCCGCGATCGAAGCGGCCCGGCGGACGCGGGATCAGCTGCATCGAGCTCATCGCGGTCACGCTCTTGCCGCATCCGGACTCCCCCACCACCGCGACGGTCTGCTCGGGGTAGATCGTCATGTGCACGCCGTTCACGGCCTGGATGCGCGGACCGCCCGTCGAGTTGTCGAAGCTCACCGCAAGATCGGCGACCTCCATGAGCGGCGTGTCGCGGTCGATCGCGCCCTTCGCCGTCGCCGGACTCGTCGAGGTGGTGCTCATGCCTGCGCCGCCTTTCGGAGCTTCGGATCGATCGCGTCGCGAAGCGCTTCGCCGAGCAGGTTGTAGCCGAGCACGGTGAGGAAGATCGCGAGACCCGGGAAGATCGCAAGCCACCAGACGAAGGTGCCGGTGGTGTTGGTGGCGCTCGCGAGCAGCTTGCCCCAGCTCGCCTGCCCCTCCGGTCCGAGCCCGAGGAAGCTGAGCGTGGCCTCGGCGAGGATCGCCGCGGCGATCGCGAACGACGCGTCGACGAGGACCGGCGTCACGCCGTTGGGCAGCATGTGCTTGAAGAGGATCGAGCGAAGCGGCAGGCCGACCGCGCGGGCCGACTGCACGAAGTCCTGGTTCCGCATGCGGAGGAACTCGGCGCGGATGAAGCGCGCCGCGCCCGTCCAGCTCACGCACCCGATGATCGCCATCATCACGTAGGTGTTGCGCGGCAAGACCGCCGCGGCGACGATCAGCAGGAAGAGGACCGGGATCGCCATGAAGATCTCGACGACCCGGTAGAGCAGCAGGTCGACCTTGCCGCCGAAGTAGCCCATGAGCGAGCCGATCGTCACCCCGATCACGACCGCGATGCCGGTCGAGACGAGGCCCACCGAGATCGACAGACGGCAGGCGTGCATCATCTGGCTGAGCACGTCGCGTCCGACCGCGTCGGAACCCATCACGAAGCGGCGATCGCCGAACTCGCCCTCGACGCCGAGCTTCTCGCCGACCGGAAGGCCCGGCTTGACGAGGTACAGGTCGCTGCGGGACTGGTTCGGCGACCACGGCACGACGGTCCAGGTGTTCCGCATGGTGCCGGCCTGCTCGCCCTCGATGAAGGCGTCGTAGTCGACGAGCGGATCGACCCAGCGATCGACGACGAGCGTGCCGGCACCGAACGCGACGACGAGCGCCGCGGCGATGCGGCCAAGCCGCGAGTCGCAGGTCGGCACGACGAGGGCGAGCAGCGTGAAGACGAGCCCGATCGCCGCGGCGGCCGCCGCGGGGCACCCCGGCTCGCGCGGCCACTCCAAGGCCCAGGCGGGGGGCCCCC
>JBMTTG010000347.1:0-3047 GCA_049449095.1 Phycisphaerales bacterium
TCACCCCCGCCCGACCGTCACCCTCGCCGCCGCCGCGAGCGACATCGAGACCGCCGCACGCCCCGCGGCGCGGACGCTGATCGACTGCGCTTCGGGCGAGAGGTCGATCACGGTGACCCCGGCGCCCGGCTTCAGGCCATGCCGTGCCGCGAAGGCGAGGAACGCGGCGTCGAGGTCGGAGACGCGAAGCACGGTCGCCCGGGCGCCGGCCGGCATCGACGAGAGCGGCTCGCCGATCGAGTCGGCGACCTTGCCCGCGGCATCGGGGATGGGATCGCCGTGCGGATCGACGAGCGGCCGACCCAGGAAGGCGTCGAGCCGGTCGAGCAGTTTCGCGCTCATCGCGTGCTCGAGGCGTTCGGCCTCGTCGTGGACCTCCGACCAGTCGAAGCCGAGCGTCTCGACGAGGAACACCTCGAGCAGCCGATGCCGGCGGATGACGTCGAGCGCGAGCCGCGACCCCTTCGCGGTGAGCCGGATGCCGCCGTAGCGCTCGGCCTTGGCGAGCTTCGCCTCGCGGAGCTTCGCGACCATCGAGGTGACGGTGCCCTTGGTCACGCCAAGCGACGCCGCGAGCCGCGCGACGGTCGCCTCGCCGGTGGGCGACTCGCGCTCGAGGGCGTAGATCGCCTTGACGTAGTCCTCGACGGTGGCGGAAGCCATGGGTCGAGGATAGCGGTGGGGCGGTGCCGACCGTCGCGATCGGCGTGCGGCCGCCTCGACACCTAGCATCCGCCCCATGTCTTCGACCGCGAATCCTCCCGTCGTCGTCCGCGATCCCGCCTACCTCCGTTGGCTCATCTGGATGGGCCTCGTCGAGGGCACCTCGACCCTGGTGCTCTTCTTCATCGCGATGCCCTTGAAGTACCTCGCCGACATGCCGCTCGCGGTCACGATCGTCGGCTCGCTGCATGGGCTGCTGTTCATCCTCTATGTGGGCATGCTGCTCTTCGCGAAGGGACGGGTGCCGCTCTCGACGGGCATGACCCTGTGGGGCCTCGTCGGGGCGGTGGTGCCGTTCGGGCCCTTCATCGTGGATGTGCCGCTCTACCGGATGCTCAAGGCGAGCGAAGCCCGACCGTCCGCCTGAGCGTCGACGCCGGCGGCGGGCGGGACGGAGTCACGCGGCATCTCGGTCGGAGTTTCGACTCCGATGGCGGGGCGAGCCGATCAACCCCGATTCGCCCGAACGGCTCCCCCATTCGAGGCGCCCTGCTCCGACGCGGAAGGGTTCTGCGGGCGGAGCGGCGATGATCGCGCTTCCCGATGGCCACCGACCTTCCCACGAGCCGTTCCGAGACCGCCTTTGGCGACTTCAAGTTGCCGCTGGCACCTTCGGAGGCGGTCGCGGAGGCGAACCGCTGCCTCTTCTGCCACGACGCGCCGTGCATCGCGGCCTGCCCGACCGAGATCGACATCCCGCAGTTCATCCGCAAGATCGCCACCGGCAACCTGCGCGGCAGCGCGAAGACGATCTTCGAGTCGAACATCCTCGGCATGAGCTGTGCGCGGGTCTGCCCGGTCGAGGTGCTGTGCGTCGGAAGCTGCGTCTACAACGATCTCGACCAGCCGCCGATCGCGATCGGCCGCCTGCAGCGGTTCGCGACCGACGCGGCGTTCGACGCCGGCTGGGAGTTCTTCACGGCGGGTCCCGACACCGGGCGCCGGGTGGCGCTGATCGGCGCGGGCCCCGCGAGCCTCGCCGCGGCGCATCGCCTTCGACGCTTCGGTCACGCCTGCACGATCTTCGAGGGGCGGGCGACGATCGGCGGACTCAACTCGACCGGCGTGGCGCCCTACAAGATGCGGGCCGATCGATCCCTCGACGAGGTCGAGTGGGTGCTCGCGATCGGCGGCATCGAGGTGAGGACCGGCGTCGAGGTCGGTGATGCGGTCTCGCTCGCGGATCTCGAGCGCGACTTCGACGCGGTGTTCGTGGGCGTCGGGCTCGGCGCCGACTCCACCCTCGGCGTGCCGGGCGAAGACCTCGCGGGCGTCTGCGGCGCGGTGGAGTGGATCGAGCGGATGAAGCTCGGCCCGGTCGACCTCTCCCGCGTGGAGCGGGCGATCGTGGTCGGCGGCGGCAACACCGCGGTCGATGCGACGCGCGAACTGCTCGGACTCGGCGTGCCCTCGGTCACCATGCTCTATCGCGGCGATCGCGAGCGCATGAGCGGCTACGCGCACGAATGGTCGGCGGCGCTCGAAGAGGGCGGGCGGGCCGAGTGGCGGGCGATCGCGACCGCGTTCGAAGGCGGCGATCGGGTGCGGACCGTGCAGTGCGCCCGGCTCGACGACGCGCGGCGGCCCGTTCCCGGCGGCGAGTTCTCGCTCGAGGCCGACCTGGTGCTCGTGGCGATCGGCCAATCGAAGCTCGGCGCGATGCTCGCGGATCTCGGCGGCATCCGCGTCGAGTCCGGACGCGTGCTCGTGGACGAAGACGGCGCCACCGGACGCCCGAAGTGGTACGCGGGTGGCGACTGCGTCAACGGGGGCAAGGAGGTCGTCAACGCGGTGGCCGAAGGCGATCGCGCCGCGATCGCCATCGACGCCATGCTGCGGTCCGCCGCGAAGGGAGGCTCTGCCGGTGCCTGACCTCTCGACCACGACCGGCGGCATTCGATCGCCGAACCCCTTCTGGCTCGCCAGCGCGCCGCCGACCAACAGCGGGCTGCAGGTGCAGCGGGCCTTCGAGGCGGGCTGGGGCGGCGCGGTGTGGAAGACCCTCGGCACGCCGATCCGCAACGTGTCGAGCCGCTTCGGCGGGCTCTCGATCGGCGGCGTGCGCGGGGCGGGCTTCAACAACATCGAACTCATCACCGATCGTCCGCTCGAGGCCAACTACCGGGAGATCGCCGAGACCAAGCGGCTCTTCCCCGATCGGGCGCTCGTGGTCTCGCTGATGTTCGAGACCCGCGAGGAGTGGCGCGAGCACATCGCCCGCTCGATCGACGCCGGCGCCGACGGACTCGAACTCAACTTCGGCTGCCCCCACGGCATGTGCGAGCGGGGCATGGGCAGCGCCGTCGGCCAGGAGCCCGCGGTCA
>JBMTTG010000348.1:0-3038 GCA_049449095.1 Phycisphaerales bacterium
CACGCGGTCAGGGCCGGGAGGCCGAGGGAATCGAAGCCCGCGGGATCCTTCTGTCGGGACCGCGGCCGAAGGAACCGCCACGGGAGGTGGGGTGTACTCTCCCGACCGCCCGGCGGGTGCCGCCTCGAGCCCCGACCCCGAACGAAGGAGTCCACGATGCGCCAGTCGCCCCCGCGAATCAGCCTGAGCCCGCGCCGCGGCATCACCATCGTCGAGGTGCTGACGGTGATCGGCGTGATCGTCCTCCTGTTGGGGATCCTGCTGCCGGCCTTGGGCGTCCTGCGGCAGAACGCGATCCTCTCGCGAAGCCAGGCGAACCTCCGGCAGCTCGGGACCTACCTCAAGGCCTACTCGACCGACAACCGCGAGTACATCACGCCCGCTGCGTTCGACTACCGCAACAACCCGCTGCCGGGGAAGGTCCGGACCGCCTCGCCGACGGGCGCGGCGCTGCCCATCGAGCCGGCGAGCTACGGGTCGTGGTCGGACATCCTCTGGACCGACGCCGGGCAGGGACCGGTCTCGATCGGTGAGGCCGAAGGCGAGTACGACTACCGATTCGACTCTCCGGACAAGGACTTCTTCCTCCGACGCCCTGATTATCGGACCGTCTTCCGATCCGACGCCGACAACACCCGAGCCAAGAACGGCACCAACGCCTACCCGTTCGGCTCGGGAAGCACCGAGATCGAACGCGAACAGCCCGGCTACTTCGCCGCCAACGGGTTCTTCGACACCCGCCCGGAGAACAACGGCCGCTGGTTCACGACCGCCCAGATCAAGCGGCCCTTCCAGTCGCTCTACCTCGTCGACTCCTACGCCGGCGAGGTGATCGCCCCCGAGTGCGAGCCCTTCGGGTGCGACGACACCGAGGCCTCCGCCGAGGCCATGGAGGTCGACTTCCGCTACGTGGGCGACGTGGCCCTGATCCTGCTGCTCGATGGGGCGGTCCGGGCCGAGCCCCGGTGGGCGACCCTCGAGGAGCTCCAGACCGACCGCCAGATCCGGGTCACCAACCTCGACCGCTGAGGTCCGGACCCGACGACTTCGCGGGACCTTTTCGACAGGGGGCTTGCCCCGCGAAGGAGCGCCGCTACACTCCGCCGGACCGTCCCTGCCCGGGACGGTTTTTCATCGCGATCCCGTCATCGAATTCGCCGCTCGGCCATGGCTCGAGAAGCGATCCGTGACGGCCCCTTCCGCGGACCGACGACCGCGACAAGGACGCTTCTCGTCGGGTCCATCGGCCGCTGCGCCGATGAACGACATCCCAGGTCCACCGCCACCGTAGCTCAGTGGTAGAGCACACCCTTGGTAAGGGTGAGGTCGTGGGTTCAAGCCCCATCGGTGGCTCTCGCCCGAGCCGAGGATCTTCTTCGTTCCGCATCGCGGACGACGGGGATCGCGAGGTCTTCGGGGCTCGTGTGTTCGAAGCGGCGCGCGGCGCCGCTCGTTGTTCGGATTCCACGCCGCGAGAGGCGTTCCGCGACTGGTGCGGGCGCGCGGCACACAAGGCACGGCCTGCGGAGCGTCGACACGCACCGACTCGGGCCCTTTCGGAGAATCGTCGTCATGGCCAAGGCAGAGTTCAAGCGCACCAAGCCGCACGTGAACGTGGGCACGATCGGTCACGTCGACCACGGCAAGACCACGCTCACCGCGGCGCTCACCGCCGTCCAGGCCGCCAAGGGCCTCGCGGCGCCGATCTCGTACGACCAGGTCGCCAAGGCCTCCGAGAGCGAAGGCCGTCGCGACCCCACCAAGATCCTCACCATCGCCACCAGCCACGTGGAGTACGAGAGCGAGAAGCGCCACTACGCCCACGTCGACTGCCCCGGCCACGCCGACTACGTCAAGAACATGATCACCGGCGCCGCCCAGATGGACGGCGCGATCCTCGTGGTCTCCGCCGCCGACGGTCCGATGCCGCAGACCCGCGAGCACATCCTGCTCGCCCGTCAGGTGGGCCTGCAGTACATCGTGGTCTTCCTCAACAAGGTCGACCTCGTCGACGACCCGGAGCTCCTCGACCTGATCGAGATGGAGGTCCGCGAGCTCCTCAACAAGTACGACTTCCCCGGCGACGACACCCCGATCATTCGCGGTGCGGCGTTCCCGGCGCTGCAGAACCCCTCGGACCCCGAGGCGACCAAGTGCATCGGCGAGCTGATGGACGCGCTCGACACGTTCATCCCCGAGCCCGCCCGCGAGAACGAGAAGCCCTTCCTCATGTCGATCGAGGACGTCTTCTCGATCAAGGGCCGCGGCACCGTCGCCACCGGCCGCATCGAGCGCGGCATCGTCAAGGTCGGCGATGAAGTCGAGATCGTCGGTCTCCGCTCCGAGAGCAGCAAGACGACCGTCACCGGCGTCGAGATGTTCCAGAAGACCCTCGACCAGGGCCAGGCGGGCGACAACGTCGGCTGCCTCCTCCGCGGCGTCGAGAAGAGCGACATCGAGCGCGGCCAGGTGCTCTGCAAGCCCGGCAGCATCAAGCCCCACACGAAGTTCGAGGCGGAGGTCTACGTCCTCACCAAGGAGGAAGGCGGCCGCCACACGCCGTTCTTCTCCGGCTACAAGCCGCAGTTCTACTTCCGCACCACCGACATCACCGGCAAGCTCGAGCTCAAGGGCGCCGAGATGTGCATGCCCGGCGACAACGTCACCCTCGTGGTCGACCTCGAGGGCAAGGGCGTGGCGATGGAAGAGGGCGTCCGCTTCGCCGTCCGCGAAGGCGGCCGCACCGTCGGCTCGGGCGTCGTGACCAAGATCCTCGAGTGATCCCATTCGGTTGATTCCGGTCCGGCTTGCCCGGGCCACGGAGCGTTGCCATGGCCAAGAAGGCCCAGGACCGCGAATTCGTCTGGCTGCAGTGCAGCGAGTGCGGCGACCTCAACTACCGCACGAGCGTGCGCGTGAAGGGCGGCATGCCCGAGCGCGTGAAGGAGGGCTTCATGAAGTTCAGCCCGCGCCTTCGCAAGCACACCCTGCACAAGGTCAAGCGCAAGTGATCTCGGCCGGGGCCGCCGCGAGGCGGC
>JBMTTG010000349.1:0-3021 GCA_049449095.1 Phycisphaerales bacterium
TGCAGCCCTTCACGGTCGCTGCGGCGAGCTTCCTCGTCTTCGGCGAGCTGCTCGCCCCGGCGCAGCTGCTCTGCGGCACCGTCGCGGTCGGCGGCGCCGCGATGATGCTCTACACCCAGCACCTCGTGGCACGACGACGAAAGCTCGATGCGCGGCGCGAACTCGACGAGTTTCCGCTCAACGAGGCGGTCGCGTTCGAGGAGGCGGAACTCGCGGGACGGACCGAGGATCGCGCGGGCGGTCGGTAGCCGCCGCCTCGGTCAGCCGCACATCCCCCACGAGGAAAGCAGCAGCGAGAGGTCCGCGGGGCCGACCGTGCCGTCCGCGTCGAGATCGGCTGCGGCGTTCGAGGATCCCCACGCCGAAAGCATCGCCGAGAGATCCGCCGCGGTCACCACGCCATCGCCATCGAGATCCGCGGCGCACGCAGGCGCGAACCCGCAGTCGAGGCGAACGAGGCTTCCGGTCGCGGCGCCGTTGAACGAATTGAAGTCGCCGCACACGAGGAGCGAGGTTCCGTCCGCGGCGATCGCGACGTCGTTGGGCCAGTTCACGTTCGAGCTGCCGAGTCCGTGCCAGGCGCCGTTTTCGAAGACCGCGAGGTCGTGCTCGACGCCCCCGATCGTGAACGGGAACGGGCCGACGCCGAACAGGCGATCGCCGTGGGGAAGCAGCCGAAGGGTGTGTCGAGTGGGGCCGGCCGGCGCCGGCGACCACGAGACGCCGTCCCAGATGGCCATGAACGACGCGCTCGCGCCGCCGACGGAGGAGAACCAGCCGCTCAGCCAGAGCTTGCCGTCGAAGGACGCGAGCGCCGTGCCGACGTTGCCGCTGCTCATGTTCGCGATGCCCGAGCCGAGCGGTCGCCAGGCGTCGGCGAGTTCGTCGTAGCGCGCGATGCCGTTGAGCACGGTCTTGCCCGAACGCCGGAAGCGTCCGGTCGCGTACAGCTCGCCGTCGTGGACGCACAGTCGTCCGATCGCCCAGGTGCCATAGCCCGATGGAAGATCGCCGAGTCCCTCGCCCAGCGGCAGCCAGTCGTCGGTCTCCTCGTCGTAGACCGCGACCCGCGAGAGCGGCGTTGCGCCGTCGCCGGTCGCGGTGAAGTCGCCGCCCGCGACGAGGCGCCCGTCCCAGACGATCACGTCGAGCACCTCGGCGTTGAGCCCGCTCCCGAGCGTGCGGTACTGCGAGCCGTCCCACGCGACGATGTTCGACGCAGGCTGCCCGCCGGCGGAGGTGAACGCGCCGCCCACGACGAGCATGCCGTTCCACTCGACCATCGGCGCGGCGAGGGTGTAGGCACCGCCACCGCCGATCCCGCCGCCCACGTCGCTCCACGTTCCGCCATCGACCGGCCGCGACCGGAAGTGGAACCAGCCCGCGTCGTAGTAGTCGCCGTTCCACTCGACGAATCCGTAGGGATCGGTGCCGTAGGGCGTGAAGACGCCCGAGGGATCGCACTGTCCGTGCGCGGCGGACGCGGACAGGAGGGCGAGCACGAGGAGCGAGGCGGTCGAGCGCATGATCGATCTCCAGGAAGCGGTCCGCAGGGTAGTGCGCCGCGTGGTGCGAACCAAGGATCGCCGTGCGAAGCCGGGGACCCCCAAGTGCGAACGTGTTCTCGGCTTCATGAGGATGGGCGGGGCGGCATGCCGCGGTCGATCCCAACGAGGGAGGCATGAAACAGCCGCGGCCCGTCCGAAGACAGGCCGCGGTGCGATTGTTGAAGGTGCTGACCCGGAATGCTCAGGGCTGCAACGGGCCCCAACGAGCCAGGATGATCGACAGGTCCGGATTGCCGACCACGCCATCGCCATCGATGTCTCCCACGGGTGCGTTGGGGATGCCCCACCACGCGAGCATGGTCGCGAGATCCTGACCGTCCACCTCGTTGTTGAGATTGAAGTCGCCCGCGGCGTAGTTGCACGCGTCGAGCACGCCGTCGGCGTTCGAGTCGAGCGACGGATCGTCCGCAAGGTCGCATGCATCCGGAACGCCGTTCGCATTGCAGTCGGTGACCAGACCATCCGCGATCTCGATCGCGTCGTCGATCGCGTTGCCGTTGCAGTCGACGATGTAGCGGATCGCGCTGTGGAAGGCACCCGCGGCGATGCCTCCGGCCACCTCGGCGCTCGCCGGGATGTTCAGCTGCCCAGAGCCGTTGCTTCCCCAGCCCACGACCGTGCCATCCATCCGCAGCGCCAAGGTGTGATCGACGCCCGCCGCGACGAGCCGCACGGGGCCGAGCGAGGCAGGAACTTCCGACTGACCCTCGCCGTTGGAGCCCCAGCAGACCACGGTTCCGTCATTGCGTACCGCCACGATGTGGTCGAGGCCGGCTTCGACATCGACGACGCCAGCGAGGCCGACCGGGACGTCCAGCACGCCGCCGAACCCGTTGCCCCAGACCGCGACGGTGCCGTTGGCGCGGACGGCGACGGTGAACAGCCCGCCGGCCGCGATGTCGACGCACGGACCGAGATTGGCCGGCACCTCGCAGGCGCCCTCGAAGGGATCGCCCCAGCAGATCACCTCGCCAGCCTCAGTGAGGGCCACGGTATGCAGGCCTCCGGCCGCGATGGCGATGACCGGCGGGAGCTTGCCCGGGACCTCGCACTGCGTGAGCGAGTTGTCGCCCCAGCACACCACGGTTCCAGCCTCGGTCAGCGCGACGGAGTGCTCGCCGCCGCCAGCGACCTCGACGACGTTCATGAGGCCGATTGGCGGGGAGCATTGCCCGGATCCGTTGGCACCCCACGCGACCACGCTTCCCTGCGGCGTGACCACCAGGGTGTGGAAGCTGCCGGCGCTGATCGCGATCGGCTTGGCGAGGTTCGCCGGTGTGGAGACCTGCCCTGAGGAATTCGATCCGAAGCAGGAGACCCACTCGATTCCGGCATGGGCACCGGATCCGGCGAGCAACGCGATGGCGAGCCCGGTGGCGGGGAGCACGCGAGACGACTTCATGATGAGAACCCTCGGAAAGACCGCGGAAGAGGTGCCAAGGCGGCGATCGCC
>JBMTTG010000350.1:0-3018 GCA_049449095.1 Phycisphaerales bacterium
ATCGGGCGCACCAACACGCCCGAGTTTTCCTTCCGCGCCGACACCGACAACCCGTTGTACGGGCGGACGCATAACCCGTGGGGGCGGCATGTTTCGGCGGGCGGCTCTTCGGGCGGGGCGGCCGCGGCCGTGGTCCGCCGCACCAGCATCGCCGCCGCGAACGGGCGGCCGCCGCCGACGGTGATGCCCTTGGCCATCGCGAGCGCTTCCTGAGCGTCCGGATCGTCGGTGGCGAGGAATCGACCCGCGACGACCATCGATCCGCCGCGACGGGGTTCGACGAAGACCTCGCCGAACACCGGATACCGGCGGGAGACCTCGACGCGAAAGTCCTCGGCGCGATCCTCGTGCCCGTCGCCGGTGAAGGTCCCGAGAAGGACCGACCACCGGCCCCGCGAGGTCGCCGGCGGCGTGACGCCTCGGGTGTCGATCACCTGATCGTCCGCGGCAAGCAGACTCTCGCTCGCGGAGGGCGTCCCCGTCCGTGCGGTCGAGCCACGGCTCGCCGGTTCGGGACCGCATCCGGCGAGGCTCCAACCGCCTAGGCAGACCGCCAGCCCCGCCGCCACGGCGCCGCCTCGGCCCCAGCCACCGCCATGGATGGTGGGGGACCTGGTGGTCCGGTGCCGAAGGTGGTGGTGGATCCGCCGCAACCAAGAGACCCTTTTTTGAGCGTGGCGCGAAGCCGCGACGATAAGAGGCACTCGGAGGGAGGGCAACTGCTTCTCCCGCTCACGACCGTCCGATTCGACTGCCAGCGGCGATCGGTGCCTGCGTCGGCACCGGTTGGCGACTTCCATGCAACCGCCGCGTGCCCGACGCGGAGGGCCGACGTGCCGACGCATCGCCGAGGAACGACCCCCATGCCCGACATCGGCAACATCGGACCGGCCTTCACCTCCCACTCCCATCGCGACGAGGGCGCCTCCCGACCCGTGCAGTTGCATCTCGTCCATCCCGATCGCAGCCCGGCGAGGGACTCCCATCGCGACGAGACGCTTGTGGGCCGTGGCGACGCGGCCTCGCGCCGCGAGCGGATCGAGGCGATCCGGGCGGCGATCGCCGACGGCACCTATCCCACCGAGGAGCGGTTGCAGTTGGCGATGCGGCGGATGATCGACGAACTCCGCGGCTGAACCGTCCGCGCCTTGCAGGGTCCGCCGACTCCCGCGGACCGCCTCGGCCTTCAGGTCCCTCCCAGATTCCCAACGGTCTCGGCCGTCCTTTCGGCTCCTTCAGAACCGAAGGGGTCGCGTGGCGAACCATCGAGTCCGTACGCTGCACGGCTCTCGCGCCGTCCATTGGGAATCGCCGCATGCACGAACAACTCGGCCGAATCGCTTCGGCGCTGCTTCTCACCGCTTCGACCGCGATGGCGCTGCCGCAGAGCGCACCGCCCTCGGATCTTCGCGCCGCGAAACTCGACGCCATCGCGATCGTCGGCGGCGACGTCGTCGTTCGGCCGGGCGAGACGATCGAGTCGGCGACGGTCCTCGTCTCCGACGGCGTGATCGTCGAGGTCGGGCCGACCGCATCCATCGAAGTGCCCGCCGGCTTCCGGATCGTCGATGCCTCCGGGCTTCGCGTGTATCCGGGGCTCATCGACGCGGGACTGCAGCAAGACTCCAACGACGCGGCGACGGCGGCCGCGAAGGAGGTCGGCGCACACTGGAATGCGAAGGTCGTGCCGCAGGTCGACTCCTCGCGGCTGCCCGCGCTCTCCGAGTCGCAGCGGAAGGCGCTTCGCGAACTCGGCTTCACCTCGGCCGCGGCGCACCCGGATCGCGGACTTCTTCGAGGAAGCGGTGCGGTGTGGTCGCTCGCGGCCGAGGCGCCTCGGATGCGCGAAGACCGCGCCATGATGGCCGCCGCGTTCGAGCACGGCGGCGACTGGGATCGCGCGACGTATCCGGGCGCCTTCGTCGGCGCCGTCGCGCTTCTTCGGCAGACGCTGCTCGATGCGCAGTGGCATGCCGAGTGCCGGGCGCGATGGGAGGCCGATCCTTCGGGGCTCGAGCCGCCCGTGCCCGCCATGGCGCTCGAAGCGCTCGAGGGCGTCGTCCTGCGCGAGCAGCCGCTCGTCATGCGCACCGACTCCGAACTCGCGACGCTCGTCGCCGCCGAGATCGCCGCGGAGTTCGGGATCGACCTCGTGATCAACACCTCCGGGCTCGAGTTCCGTCGAGCCGCGGAGATCGCCGGGCTCGGGCACTCCTTGATCGTCCCGCTCGACTTCCCCGAGGCGCCGAGCGCCGACTCGCCATGGCAGGCCGGCTCGATCTCCCTGCGCGATCTGCTCACCTGGGAGCAGGCGCCGACCAACGCGAAGCGGTTGCTCGCCGCCGGCGCGACGGTCGCTCTGACCACGGACCGCCTCGCACGCGTCTCGGAGTTCCCCGCGAAGGTGCGGGCCGCGATGGACGCCGGTCTGTCCTTCGACGAGATGCTCGCGGCCCTCACGACGGCGCCTGCCGCGATCCTCGGCATCGAGCGGATCGCGGGCACCATCGAGCCTGGCAAGCAGGCCGACTTCGTGCTGGTCGAGGGTGAGCTGTTCGGAGAGGACTCGAAGGTTCGCGAGGTGTGGATCGGCGGCGTGCGGCATCTGGTCGCGGCGAAGCCGATCTTCGCGCTCGCCGGCGAGGCGACGATCACGCTGGCCGATGGTTCGACGCGTCGGATGAAGATCGATCCGGAGGCCGCGAAGGTCGAGATCTGGCCGGCCGCGAGCGCCGAGGTCGAGCCACCGGCAACGGACGCGGCCGAGGATCCCGACTCGCCGCCGGTCGAGAAGGCCGATCCGGCGACTCCAGCGCCGGCCCCAACGCGTGCCATTCGCGCTTCCGGCGTCCGCATTCTCGGCGACACGCTGGTGATGCGACTCGACGGCGAGGCGTTTGGCTTGAAGGGACCGCAGCGAATCTCCGCGGTTCTCGTCGGAGGAGCACTGCGCGGCGTTGCCGAAGGCGAGGACGGCACGATCGTTCGATTCACCGCGATCGCATCGGCGGATCCGGC
>JBMTTG010000351.1:0-3007 GCA_049449095.1 Phycisphaerales bacterium
CCACCGTGTGAGGTGGCCCGCGCCCGAAGCAGGGCAGCCGCCGCCAACCCCGCGAAGCGAGCGACACTGGCGTGACGTGGACCTCACTCGCCCCGCGAAACCGCCGCGTGGCAATGCCCAACACTCCCTGCCAAGATGCCCCGACATGGACGGCTCCCCGGAACCCATCGCGCAAGCCCTCGACCTCGCGTGGATCGCATGGCCGGTCGCGTCGATCTTCACGCTGCTCGGTCTCGCCTGCGTCGTGCTGATGCTGCTCGGCCTCCCGGGCACCTGGTTCATGATCGGGCTTGCGGTGGCGATCGATCTGATCGACGTCTGGTGGCTTCCCGAGGAGGACCGCCCCACCTTCTCGATCCTCGTGCTGGCGATCGCGGTCGCCCTCGCGGCACTCGGTGAACTGCTCGAGTTCGTCGCCTCCGCGTTGGGGGCGAAGAAGGCCGGGGCCTCGCGGCGCGGAGTGATCGGCGCGCTCGCCGGTTCGCTCGTGGGCGCGGTCGCGGGAACCTTCCTGCTGCCGATTCCCGTGGTGGGCACGCTCGCCGGTGCCGTAGCCGGAAGCTTCGGCGGCGCGATCCTCGGCGAAGTGAGTGCCGGACGATCGATCGAGCACACCGTGAAGCCCGCCACGGGCGCCGCGATCGGGCGCGTGCTCGGCACGCTCGGCAAGCTGCCCTTCTCCGTCGCGGTCTGGGCGATCCTCTCCGTCGCGGCGTTTCTCGGCTGAGCCCGAGCGCCGCGCGATCACAGCGTCGAGTCGGTCACCCGGAAGACCTCTTCGACCGTGGTCAGGCCGCGCGAGACCTTCGCGAAGCCGTCATGCCGAAGACTCTGCATGCCCTCGGCGAGGCAGACCCGCCGAAACTCCGTGATGCTCGGGTTGCCGGCGACCGAATCGCGAAGGCGATCGTTCATCGCGAGGAGTTCGTAGATGCCGACCCGGCCGCTGTAGCCGGTCTGCCGGCACTGCTCGCAGCCCTTGCCCGACTGCAGGACCGCAGGATCGATCCCATGCTTGGCGAGCACCGCGGCCATCTCGGGGCCGGCGGCGAACGGCGAACGGCACGACGGGCAGATGCGGCGCACGAGCCGCTGGGCGAGCACCGCGTTGAGCGCCGCGCCGACGAGGAACGGCTCGACGCCGATGTTGATCAGGCGCGTCACGGCGCCCGGCGCGTCGTTGGTGTGCAAGGTCGAGAGCACGAGGTGCCCGGTGAGCGCGGCCTGGATCGCGGTGACCGCGGTCTCGAGATCGCGGATCTCGCCGACCATCACGACGTCCGGATCCTGACGCAGCAGCGCCTTGAGCGCCCGCGCGAAGCTCATGCCGATCCGCTCGTGGGTCTGGATCTGCGTGATCCCCGAGAGGTGGTACTCGACGGGATCCTCGACCGTCGAGACGTTCATCCGGCGGATGTCCATCTTGCGGATCGAGCTGTAGAGGGTCGTCGTCTTGCCGGAGCCGGTCGGCCCGGTGACGAGGATGATCCCGTGCGGCTGGGCGATCTGCTCGGTCCAGGTCGAGAGCGTCGCGGGCTCGAAGCCGAGGTCCTCGAGCGAGGTCTGGATCGACCGGTTGTCGAGCAGTCGCATCACGGTCTTCTCGCCGGCAGGCGTCGGCACCGTGGAGACGCGGATGTCGAGCTGGCGTCCTCCAACCGCCGCACGGATGCGGCCGTCCTGCGGGAGGCGCCGTTCGGCGATGTCGAGATTCGCCATGATCTTGATGCGGCTCGTCAGCGCCGCATGCAGCCGCCGCGGCGGATTCATGGCGTCGAAGAGCACGCCGTCGATGCGGAAGCGCACGCGAAGCTGCCGCTCGTCGGGCTCGATGTGGATGTCGCTCGCACCGTCGCGCACCGCGGACTGGATGATCAGGTTGACGTAGCGGACGACCGGCGAACTCTCCGCCTGCCGCTCGATGTCGTCGGAGACCTCCTCCTCCTGCTGCACCTCGACGTCGTCCTCCGCGACGTCCGCGAGGATCCGCGAGATGTCGGCCTCGTCGCCGTCGCCCGCAGCCGCCTCGAGCACCGCCTGCAGATCCGTCGCGGTGATGAGGACATGCCGAACGAGCGTCGCGCCGAGCCGGCGCTTCACGTCGTCGAGCAGGAAGACGTCGTCCGGGCTCACCGTGCCCACCACGACCCGGCCGCCCTCGTGGCCGATCGGCAGCACCATGTGCCGACGGCAGTAGTCGGTGCCGAGCTTCGCGAGGAGGTCCGCGTCGGGAATGCCGCCCTCGATGCGGCGGAACGGGATGCCGGCGATCGTCGCCGCCGCCTCCTGCACCACCGCCTCGGCGAGACCGAGGCCCACGAGCACTTCGGCGAATCGCCGCCCCGGCGCCTGCTTCTGCAGTCGGCGGGCGGTCGCGAAGCGTTCCGCATCGAGCTCGCCGATGCGATGCAGCAGCTCGGCGAGATCCTCGCGCTCGGCATGATCGTGCGTCTCGGGAACGTAGAGCGCACTCAGCGAGGCGTCGTTCGCGAGCGCCTTCGCCTCGCTCGCCTCCGGACGCGGCGGCGAGACCGCCGCCGACCCCGAACGTGTCGGCGCCGAGCCGTCACCGGCGGCGCCGGCGGAGAACTCGTCGGGATCGAAGTGCAGCGGGTCGTTCATCCTCTCGGCTCCAGTCGCGAGGTCTGCTTCAGAAGGGACGCGGCACGCGGGCGGTCGCGTCGCGTTCGATGCCGAGCCGCGGATGGCGGGCCCGCAGCACGACGCCATCGCGTTCGATCTCGATCACGCGAAAGTCCGCCTCCGCCTCGGCGACGGTGAAGCGGTCGCCAGGACGAAGGATGCGTCCGTTGATGTTCGCCATCGCCGACGGCGTACCGCCGCCGATCACCGACTTGACCACGAGCATGCCCGCGATGCGATCGATCTCCGCGTTCCACATCTGACCCTGCTGGACCCGCACATCGACCGAGACCGCTGGCCCTGTCGGCGCAACGGCCGCGGCGGGATCCCGCCAGGGCTCGAACGGATCGCGTCCGAGATCGGC
>JBMTTG010000352.1:0-2982 GCA_049449095.1 Phycisphaerales bacterium
CGCCGGTCGCAGATCCGTGCAGCGCTTCGTAGTGCACGCGAAGGAATCGCGAGTCCTCCGCCGAACCGCCGAACCGCTCCGCAGCCTCGACGCACTCGAGCCAGCGCTGCGCGGCGGCTTCCGGAGTGCGGGGAGCCCAGCCTCGCCCCCATGGCTCGCGACTCGCTCGGATCAGGCTGGCCGCGACGGCGCGGCTGTCCCGGACGAGATGGATCACGCGGCACGCCGGAAGCAGTTCCGCCGCGAACGGCAGGTGCATCGCGTGATCGGGAGTCTTCTCGAGAAGCAGCCTGGCGCCCGGCTTCGAGGCGATCGTCTCGTCGAAGGTCCGAACCCAGATCTCCCGAAGCGACTCGAGCAGTTGTTCGCGGGTCAGATACGCCGCCAGCCCGTGCGGCCGAACCATGTCGCGCTTGTGGTCGAAGTCGTGGCGGACCTTCGCGAAGCTCGCGAGAAAGTGCGACTCCTGCCCGCCGCAGCAGTCCGGATGCGCCAGAAGCATCCGCTGCAGCCAGGTGGTGCCGCTTCGTGGAGCCCCGACGAGCAGGGCCGGCGCGAGCGCGATCCGGCGTCGCTTCGACTCGGGCTCGCCGGCGTGATGCTCCGGCACCTCGATCATCCGTCCAATGTAGGGTCGAGTGTCGATGCGTTCGCCTCAGGATCGGCTCTCGACGACGCGAAGCAAGGTTCTCGGATCGAGCTCCTCGAGCGAGCCGACCACCAGATCCGCCGCGGCGAGCTCCTCGCGGGTCCGGCCCTTCGAGGCGAGCCCGATCGAGGCCATGCCCGCACGCCGAGCCGCCTCGAGCCCGGGCGGCGCATCCTCGACGACGACGCAGGAGGCAGGCGCGACTCCGAGCCGACTCGCGGCGAGCAGGAAGACCTCCGGATCGGGCTTGCCGTGGGTCACGTCGTCGCCATGGACAACCGCCTGGAAGAGCGATGCGGCATCAAGCCCGGCGATGGCCAGGGCCACGTTGTCCGGAGGCGCCGACGAACCGACCGCGAGCCTCCATCCATCGTTCCGCAGCGCCTGCAACAACTCTCCCCCGCCCGCCATCGCCGGGAACGCCTCCTCGATCGCCGATCGGAAGAGCGACTCCTTGCGATCGGCGAGCGAGCGGAGTTGCCCCGGCTCGGGCGGCTCCCGGCCGACCCACTCGAAGAGCTCGCGAAGGATCGGATCGTTGGTTCGCCCGAACTGCCGAGCGAACTGCTCGACGGTGAGTTCGTGCCCAATCTCGCCGGCCACCGCTCGCCAGGCGTCGAAGTGGGCGTCGTAGGAGTCGACGAGCGTGCCGTCGAGGTCGAAGATGGCGGCGAAGTGTCCGGATCGAGGCATCGGACGATTGTCGGATGCCGAAGCCGCCGTGCAACACACCGTCTCCACCTCCCGCCCTGGATCCTGCCATGAACGCTCCCGCCGCCGCGGCCGCCCGTCGCATGAACCTCTACGCCCTGGTCCTGATCGTGCTCGGGCTGATCGGCTACGGACTGGCATGGTCCGAGGCCAAGGCGCCGCCATCCCCAACGCCCGCGCAAGCCGAGGCGGAGGCCGCCGTCGACGGCTCCGTCGAGTCGGCGCCGGTCACCGCACCGTCGCTGACGCCACTCATCTTCACGATCGGGCCGGCGCTGCTCATGCTGCTCATGGGATTCATGACCACCCAGATCGATCGCGCAAAGGCGATCGGGATGATCGGCATCCATCTCGGGATGCTGCTGCCGATCGTCTTCGCGATCGCCTATGCGGTGGTCGGCTGGGGCCGCTTCACCAAGTGGCAGGCCGGCGAGAAGCCCTTCGCGAACGTGCTGCTCTTCGCAGTCATGGTGCTCGCGAGCGTGATCGCGGCGCTGATGATCCTGAAGGCACGCCCCTCGAAGGAGGCACGCGGCGCCTGATCAGGACGCTGGCCCCATCGAGGCGACGATCGCCTTTGCCAGTTCGAGCAGGGTGAGCGGCGAGGATCCTTCGGCCTTGTTGTTGGCGATGACGAACGTCTCCCGGCCTCGGAACGCCTGCGCGAGGCACCACGAGACCGCCCCCGCGCGACTTGCGGAGTCCGGCTCGAGCAGGCGATCGAACGGCTCGTAGAGCGTCTTCGCGCCCTCGTAGCTGTGCTCACGTCGCAACAGCCAGCGAAGCACCGCCGGCGCCGCGATCTCGTCGATCGAGGGTCCGAGGAGCCGCGTCTGCTCCGCGAGGCTCGGCATCGAGGGGTGCAACGCGTGGCCGAAGGCGATGCCGTGGTGCATCAGCATCGCGGCGGTTCGGGGCGAGAGCAGGACTCGGTCGCGAAGCTCGACCGAGTACGGAACGCCGGAAGGCAACGCCGCCAGGAACCGGTCGAGCGACTTGAGGAAGTCGTCGCCATCCCGCGCGGAGAGCCCCATCTCCGGGAACTGGAAGAGCAGCGTGCCGAGCGCGCCGCCGAATCCCTCGACGAGCGGTGCAATGACGATGTCCCGCGCATACGACGCGTCGAGGAACACCGGCTCGGCGTAGGCGCGATGCGTCAGACCCCGATACGCCTTGACGAGAAATCGAAAGTCCGACCCGCTCTGCCCGCCAAGGGCTCGACACTGCTCGACGGTCATCGGTCGATAGAACGCGCGGTCGAGGCCGACCGTTCGCAGCAGCGGCGAACGCGCGTACTGCTCAAGGCCGTCTCGCGCGAGGATGGCTTCCCCACACGGCTTCGACTCTTCGTAGACGAGCCCCTTCCATCCAGGAAAGGTCCACGACGAGGTTCCGAGCCGGAGCACGTCTGGCAGCTTCGCCGCAAGCTCCTCGCACTCCGGCTGCTGCAGGAGCGGTTTCGGCGGAGCGTCCTCGGGAAAGAGGCCGGGCTGATCATCGGAGGGGCGGCGAGGCAAGGGCAGAAGAGAGGAGTGAGGAGAGAGGAGTAAGGAGAGAGGAGTAAGGAGAGAGGAGAGAGGAGAGAGGAGAGAGGAGACAGGAGTAAGGAGACGCGCGGGAGG
>JBMTTG010000353.1:0-2977 GCA_049449095.1 Phycisphaerales bacterium
TCGCGGGCGTGATCGGCCCCGTACCTCGTTGATCGCTCGCGGCCCGGCGGGCGGTTGCATGGACGGGATGGACCGAGTGGACGGGATGGACTCGGAAGGCGAAGCGCTGCACCGCACGCGGAGAGCGTGACCGCAGTTCGTCTCCTCTTCTACTCCTCTACTCCTCTCCTCTTCTACCCCATCACCCCCAACCCGAAACGATCGACGCTCCCGGGTAGTAGCGACGCAGGATCGATTCGTCCGACGCGCCACCTCGGGCCATGCCCTCTGCGCCGTGCTGGCAGAGGCCGGCGCCGTGGCCATGACCGCGTCCCGAGAAGTGCGCGATCGCCCCATCGAGGCGAGGATCGACGGCCGCCGAATGGAAGGCACCAACACTCGCGGGCGTCGCGGAGGCGATGGCTCGGCGAGCCCGCTCGCTCCGGAGTTCCGCCGATCGCCCGTGCCGGTCCTCGAATCGGAAGCGCACGGGTCGACCATGTCGGTTCATCGCGGAGATCTCGAGTCGCCGCAGTCCATCGAGCGAAGCGAGGTCCGAGACCGATTCGCGACGCCCCCACGCGACGAGCCCGTCGGCAAGCGAGCGCACCGGCACGCGACGCTCCCATCGGAAGGTCGAGGCCCACTCGCAGCAGACCCCGCCGTCACTGCGACCCGCGAGCGGCGGAATCGAGTTCGCAGGCCCCGGCGCAATCGCATCGGTGGCGTCGGCGGGAAGCCCGCCGCAGCAGCTGCTGTAGTAGGCCGGCACCACGCGCTCGTCCCACGCCAGCAGCAGGCCGCACGTCTCGCGGGCGGCGCTCGCGGGCAGGCCGCTGGTCACGAGCCCATCCCACGCCTGCGTGTCGGCTCCGGTCGTCACGTCGTAGTGCCGGTGGCTCGCCCAGTGGGCCGCCTCGCAGACGGCGAAACTCCTCGCCGCGATCGCCTGGGCTCGGAAGGTCGCCGGCGACCAGCGTCGATACAGCTCCTTCGCCAGCACGCCGGGCAGATACCGCTCGATCGGAAGCGTGGCGACGAGATCCACGCGGTCTTCCGAACGCTCCTGCGGCACCACCGACAGCGAGCCTCCCAGATCCAACGCGGTCTCGCGTCCCCGCGAGGCGAAGGTCGCCGCCAACGACTCGGGCTCTCCGGGGGTCGTCGAGAAGGTCAGGACTCCGATCGGCAGGCGAAGCACCGGTCCGCTTGCCCCGGCGAGCCTCCAGCGATCGCCTTCCCTCGTCAGTTCGATCGGCGACGGCATGACCGTTCCCGCCCGCTCGCTCGCATCCCGGACCCGGATCCACCGGCCCGCCGCGGACACGCGAACGTTCGGTGAACGGCCAGCGAGGCGCCCCACCAGGACCCGGATCGCAGGCGCCGCCCGCGGCAGCCGGGGTCGTGGATCGACCGGCGAACCCGGAGCGGGCCGCGTCTGCTGCGTGACCCTCGGCGGCGTGGTGGCGTCGGGCTCGCGGCCGCCGCTGCAACCCCACACGACGAGCCCGGTCGCCGTGGCCAAGCCAGCTTGAAGCACCCGCCGGCGGTTCGTGCGGGCGGCAGGAGACTCCTCGCGGAGCCTCGGGGTCTCAGGGGTCGGTGGGATCTCGCGGTCGGTCACGGGATCGTCCTTGATCCGGAGACTCGTCGGGCTCGGGCGGCCGTCGCCCAACCGAGAGCGGATCGTAGGGCCGCCGTCGATCCCACGAGCGATCCACCGGCAAGGGAGAGCACCCGAACCGGGTCTCTTGCGGAGGATCGGGAAGGTCCCGATTCGCCCGCTCAAAAATCTTGCTCGAAGGCCTCCGCCACGACGCCATGGGGGCCGCGGGGGCGACGCCCCGAGATCCGGTGGTGCGGAACGCCGGGACACCAGGCTCGAGCTTCGTGGTGCCGGTTATCGACTCCACCGCCGAATCGGCAGCCACCGATGACCTTGCCGCGCGAGGCCGACGAAGGTCGTTGGCCGCCCCCGGACCGCTCGGAGCACGGACGCTCATGCACGCCATCGCGAATCCCCCCGCCTCGACCGTCGCCTTGCCCTGCAATCCGACCGCCTCGACCGACCGGCTCGAGCGGGAGGAGATCATCGAGATGATCTGCGACATCAATCGGGGCGTGGGACGGGCGTGGCTCGAGTCGTTCCAGACCGAGGACCTTCGCCGCTACCTCGCCCACCTCGAACTGGTGCTCGAGCCGCGGGGCACGGTCTGGGTGCGGGAGCCCGGCGCGCCAGCGCTCGAGCGTCGCGCGGCCTGACCCGCCTCAATCGCCTTCGGCGTCTCGCCGACCGACCAGCCGATCGAGCTTGCGGCGCAAGAGCGCCACCCGAAGCAGGCTGCGGATCCTCGTCAGCAGTTCGAGCTTGTTGACCGGCTTCGAGAGGAAGTCGTCCGTGCCGCTCTCGACCGCCCGCTCGTAGTCGGCGACCTCGTTGAGCGCCGTGACCATGATCACGAGCGTGTGCCGGGTCTCGGGGTTGCTCTTGATCCGGCGGCAGACCTCGAAGCCGCTCATCCGCGGCATCATCACGTCGAGCAGGACGAGATCCGGGCGGTGCCGGGCCACCTGCTCCATCGCCTCCACCCCGTCATGGGCGACCTGCAGGCTGCAGGGCAGCGCCTCGAGGTAGGCCTGGATCAGTTCGAGGTTCTGGACGTTGTCGTCGACGAGGAGGATCGAGGCCTCGGAGAGGTCGATGGACTCCCCCTCGCTGGCGGTGTCGAGGGCCAGGTCGGCCAACGGGTCTGATTCGCTCGAAGCGGGCATGCGGTCGATCCGAGCCGCGGGAACGTCTGGTGCCGCGGCGGTCGTGCCGGCGATCGACCGGATCCCGGTCGGCTCCCGGCGGGGGCGGAGATCGTAGCGAGGCAGAGGCGAGATCGAACCCCCCTCCGCCGTTTCGCGGGCATCCAGAGGCCACTGGCCCGGTTTCAGGCTGCCGTGAGGCCTCATTCCCGCCCTCCAAGCCTTCCGGCACGGTGGGATTCTTGCC
>JBMTTG010000354.1:0-2942 GCA_049449095.1 Phycisphaerales bacterium
CTTCGACTTCGACTGAAGCTCAACGAGATCGATCGCGCGCACCTCAAGTGAGGCGACCGCCAACGACACCGCCCCGGCCTTGCGACCGGGGCGGTGCTTCAAGTGGAGCTGGACGGGCTCGAACCGACGACCTCCTCGATGCCATCGAGGCGCTCTCCCAGCTGAGCTACAGCCCCAACACAGGATGTTCCCGCCCGACCACTCGGCAGGGTGGGGAACGCTAGCCGATCGCCCCGCCTTGGGCAAGACGTTCGGGCGTGCCCCGTCACGAAGGAGCATCCGAAGGTGCGATCGCGACGACGAATCCGATCGTCCGGCTCGGCCGCAGGACGTCCAAGGTCCGGGAAGCCCCGGAGATCCGTCCGACTCGAGGTCAAACGGCCGCGGCGTCGAGCGCCTTCTGCAGCACCGGCTTGGGCTGCATGCCGACCCACTTGTGGACGACCTGGCCGTCCTTCAAGAGCAGCAGCGTCGGGATCGACTGGATGCCGAAGCGAAGCGCGAGGTCGCGGTTCGAGTCGATGTCGACCTTCCCGACCTTGGCCTTGCCCGCGTAGCTCGTCGCGAGTTCGTCGATCATCGGGGCGATCGCGCGGCACGGACCGCACCACTCCGCCCAGAAGTCGACGAGCACCGGCTGACCGGCCTGCATCGCCTCGGACTCGAAGTTGGAATCGGTGAAGTGGATCGTGTTGGGGCTGGCCATGGGTTCAGGTCTCCCTGTGAAGCGGTGTGCCGAGCGCGGTCCGACCCGCGCGGGGCGAGGATGGTAACGGTCCGAGCGTTCGCTCCGCGGTCGATCCGGAGGCGATCGCCGCCCAAAGTCGCCGTCGGTCGAAACGCCCGAACTCGCGAAGGCGAGGCGGTGTGAGCCTGTCGGCGGGAGTCGGGTTCCACAATCGATGGGCGAGGCCGCGATTCCTTCGAAGCCACGTGTCTGCGGATCGAGGACGCGGCTCGGTTTCTCCTCCTGCTCCTGCGCTCGCGGCTTGGGCGCCCGAGCAGCCGCACGAAGGCAAGCCCGCCGGTCGTGGGCGTCGGCCGCCCGACGGCCATGCCTTGCTCGCTCTCGGTGGCGAACTTTCTGGCTGAATGGCTCGTCGGGCTTGAGGCACCTCGAACCGTGGATCACGACGACCACGGTCACGGCGCGACCCGCGTCTCCCGCACGATCGCCTGCGCCACCTCGAGCCCCTGCCGCGTCTCCGCGATGTCGTGGGTGCGGATGATCCTCGCGCCCGCCGACCACGCGGCGACGGCCGCGACGACCGAGCCGGCGACGCGCCTCATCGGATCCGGCTGGCCCGAGACCGCGCCAACGAAGCTCTTGCGGCTCGCGCCGACGAGCACCGGCCGACCAAGCGATGCCAACTCGCCGAGTCTCGCGATCAGGGCGAAGTTCTGTTCGACCGTCTTGCCGAAGCCGAGCCCCGGATCGATGGCGATCGAACGGGGATCGACGCCGGCCCCTTCGGCGATCGAGATCCTTGCCAGCAGCGCGGCCTGCACCTCGCCGACGACATCGCGGTACTCGGGCGGCTCGGCGTAGCGATCGCTGAAGGAGTCCGCGGGCGGCGGCGCGCGACGGTGCATCAGAATGACGCCGCAGGATCGCGCCGCCGCGAGTTGCAGGATCGATGGGTCCTCTTCGCCGGCCGAAACGTCATTGACGATCTCGGCGCCCGCGTCGATCGCCGCCGCCGCGACCGCGGCGAGCGTCGTGTCGATCGAGATCGTGACGTCGCTCTGCCGACGGATCGCCTCGATCGCCGGCACGACCCGGCGGATCTGCTCCGTCGCGTCGATGCGCGACGCACCCGGACGCGTGCTCTCGCCTCCAACATCGATGATCGAGGCGCCCGCGTCGATCATCGCGAGTGCCGCGTCGGCGGCCCGCGTTGGATCGAGGTGCAGGCCGCCGTCGGAGAAGGAATCCGGCGTCGCGTTGACGACACCCATCAGCATCCACGGTTCGAGCGGGAGATCGCGTCCGCCGATCCTCCAGACTTGCGTCGACCGCATCGAGTCGCGAACACCACCTTGCGAGGCCGAGACGCCGCCCGACCCGTTCATGGCGCCTCGTCCGAGGCATCCGATTCGCCCGGAGTGACCACGCCCGCGCCGCGCATCACGCTGTCGAGGATCTGGTCGTACCCGAGCCCAAGCACGCCAGCCGGCAGCACCAGCGACGTCTCGACCGAGCCCGGACGAACCGTGAGCCCGAACGCGACCGGTTCGATGTTCGCCGGGATGTCGGGCAGTGCCGCCTCGCCGCCGCCGGGCACCATGCGAGCGACCTGCTTCAGGAGCTTTCCGAACTGCCCGATGCCGATGAATCCGACCGCTTGCGCTCCCGTGGGGAGCCAACGCCGCAACGCCCGCACCGCGCCGTCCCGATCAAGCCCCGGTCCGCCGCCTGACGCGGCCTCGATCGCTCGGCCGAGCACGTCGGGCCTCTGGCTGAAGGTGAGCACCGACCATGATCCGCCGGCAGGCTCGAGGAAGCCGTTGAGCCCGCGACTCCCGAAGGCGATCTGCCACACCAGCTGCCGCTGAGCAAGGTCGACCGCGCCGATCGCGCCCTGCTCGCCGCCGGGGATCGCCATCTGCGAGACCTCGAACGCGTCGACTTGATCGCCGTTCTTGAGCGTGCGGTCGCGTTCGAAGGCGCCCTTCCATCGCAGGCCCGCCGCGTCGCCCGCGGCGGCCAGCACGCCCGTCTCGATCGCCTGGCGAAGCGCCGCCGGGTCGTCCGCCTCGATCGCGAGCGCCGCATCGTTGAAGAAGCCACCCGCGGCGATGCCGAGCTTGCTCGGATAGACCGCCAATTGCACCTTGCGAAGGTTCGCCGCGACGTCGAGCCAAAGGCCTTCGGGCAGGCCCGCCAACTTCGCGAACGCCCGAAGCGGCGCCACCCCGCCGATCGCGGCGAGGTCGAGCGA
>JBMTTG010000355.1:0-2940 GCA_049449095.1 Phycisphaerales bacterium
TTCCAACGGCCTCGTCGATGGAAGCGATCTCGGCATCCTGCTTCTCAACTGGGGCAATCCGGGCGTGGGCGATCTCGACGGCAGCGGCATGGTCACCGGCGGCGACGTCGGGATCATGCTGATCGCCTGGGGAGCCTGTCCGCCCGCTCAACCGGTGCTGTCGTTGACCCTCGGCACCTCCGAGGCGGTGATTCTCGAAGGCGGCAGCGTCGGCTTTGCGACGATCGTCGAGATCATCGGCGTCGGCGGCGATCCGGTGACGGTCGACCTCGCGCTCGTGCCGTCCTCCAAGGCGCTCACGGTCACGACCGATCTGCCCGCGGAGGGCTTCACGTTCGACGCCGACGGCACCGCCGTCTTCAACACGCTCGTGTCGAGCGCGTCGCTCGGCGACTTCTCGATCGGCGTGACGGCGACGCCGACGGAAGGCGACCCGGTCACGTCGAGCGTGCCGGTGCGAGTCGTTCCCGTCACGGGCGTTCCGGTGCTCTCGCCGCTCTCGGCGGCGCCCGGCGCGGTCAATCCGAAGAGTTCGACCGATGTGGTGGTCACGGTCGGGGTGTCCGGGACCACGGTGCCTCCTGCCTCGTTCCGTCTGCTCGAGACCGACCCCAAGGGTGGCGTGATCGGCGAGGTCGCCACGATGCTCGACGACGGCGTGGCGCCGGACGTGGTGGCGGGCGACGGCGTCTACACCTCGACGATCGTGGTGGCGCCCGATCCTGGCGAGGAGCGTCGGTACTACAAGGCCTGCGAAGGTTCGATCGCCTGCGGCGAGGGGCTCGAGAGCGGTCCGCTCTCGATCGAGATCAGCATCTTCCCCGTCGGCACCGCCGCGGGCGATCCCGCGGCGATCGTCACGCAGCCCGACGGCACGGAGTTCTACGGCAACCAGGTGCTGATGATCTTCGTCGAGGGCACCACCGAGGCGCGGGTCACGGAGGTGGTCGATTCGGTCGGCGGCACCGTGATCGGCAGCATTCCAGCCTCGAACGCCTACCAGGTCGGCATTCCCGGCGATCAGACGGGAGAGGCGGTCTACGCGGTGATCGCGCAGATGAAGACCGTGGTCGACGTCGACATCGTCGAGCCGGTCTTCCCGTCGCTGGCGGCGGAGTTCGTCCCGGATGATCCGCTGTGGGCGAGCCAGACGAGTCTGCTCGCGATCCGTGCGACGGAGGCGTGGCCGATCGCCACCGGCTCGGTCGCGATCGCGATCGTCGACACCGGCGTGGACAGCACGCACCCGGATCTTTCCGGCAAGGTCGTGATCCTGCCCGGCTCCGACGTGCTCGATGGCGACAGCGACCCGAGCGACCCCGCCGGTCACGGCACCCGCATGGCGGGCATCGCGGCGGCGATCGGCAACAACGCCGTCGGCATCGCGGGCGTCTCGTGGCAGAGCCCGGTGATCGCCGTGCGGGCCTTCGGCGCCGGCGGCAGCGACGTCTCGCTCGCCTCGGGCATCGTCTTCGCGGCCTCCAACGGCGCCAGGGTGATCAGCGTCTCGGGCGTGCTTCGCGAGTCCAGCGCCGTGCTTGCCAATGCGGTCGCGGTCGCGCAGGAGCGGGGATGCCTCGTCGGCGCGGCGGCCGGCAATCAGAACCAGCAGGAGGGATCGATCCAGACCTATCCGTGCTCGCTGCCCGGCGTCCTGTGCGTGGGCGCACTTGATCGCGACGGCGATCCGCTCGACGGCACGAACGTCGGTCCGTGGGTCTCGCTCGCGGCGCCGGGCGAGTCGGTGCCGACGCTCGAGGTCGGCGGTGGCTACGGCACGGCGACCGGGACAAGTCCGGCGGCGGCGATCGTCGCGGGTTCCGCAGCGTTGGTCTGGTCGAACGATCCCACGCTCGACGCGGAGACGGTTCGCGAACGCCTGCTCGGCGGCTGCGAGGCGATCGCGGGCGGCGAGTCGCTCGTCGGATCCGGCCGCGTGGACGTGTTCGAGTCGACCTTCAACGGCAGCTTCGAACTGCCGGCGATCGGCACGTGGACCACGCAGGGAACCGTCTCGTTCATCGAGAGCCTCGGTCCGCTCGTGCCGACCGATGGCACACGCATGGCGTACCTGAGCACCGGTCCGGCGGCGGCGCAGCAGGCCGCGAGTCTGCGGGCCGAGTTCATGGTGCAGCCGGGCGTCTCGGAGTTCGCGATCAGCTTCGACTACGACTTCATCAGCGAAGAGTGGCCCGAGTGGGTCGGGTCATCGTTCGACGACCAGATGCGGATCGTACTCCAGGAGCCGGACGGGTCCGAGTTGCTGCTCGCGGTCGAGACGATCAACGACTCGGTCTACTTCCCGATCGAGGGCATCAACTTCCCCGGCGGCGACCGGACCGCGGGGCATACCGGCTGGAAGACGGTGACGGCGGTGGTTCCGATCACCAAGGGGCCCGGCTCCTACACCGTCCGGATCGAGGACGCCGGCGACAACCTGTACGACTCGGTGGTGCTCGTCGATCGCATCCGGCTCGTGGGCGACCCCAACGCGGTCTTCTGTGGCTCGCCCGCCTCGGGCAACTGCTGCGAGGCGCGGGAGACACCCTTCTGCGTGGACGCGTCCTGCTGCAACGCGGTCTGCCTCTACGACCCGACCTGCTGCCAGGTGGCGTGGGATGCGCGATGCGCGGATGTGGCGCTGGCCCTGTGCGACGGACTCTGCGGGCCGCCGCCGACGGAGATCTGCAACAACGGCTTCGACGACGACTACGACACCTTGACCGACTGCGAGGATCCCGACTGCCTCGGCGCCCCAAACTGCGGCAACGGTCCGGGTGAACTGTGCGGCAACGGTCAGGACGACGATGGCGACGGGCTCGTCGACTGCGACGATCCCGACTGCTCGGACTTCCCGAACTGCGGCGAGAGCTTCTGCGGCGATCCCGAGGCGGGCGGCTGCTGCGACGTGCATGCTCGTCCCTTCTGCTCCGACGGCGA
>JBMTTG010000356.1:0-2935 GCA_049449095.1 Phycisphaerales bacterium
CGCCGCATGAACCGAGGATCGCAATCGGAACGAGGACGCTCGCGGCGAGGCGATGCATGCGAGGAAGCCCTCCTCCGAAGCGGGCGATCAATACCGGTAGTGCTCGGGCTTGTAGGGGCCGTCGACCGGCACGCCGATGTAGTCGGCCTGCGACTTCGAGAGCTCGGTGAGCTTCGCGCCGAGCTTGTCGAGGTGGAGCCGCGCGACCATCTCGTCGAGGTGCTTGGGGAGGGTGAAGACGGTCTTGCCGTACTTCTCCGCGTTCTTGTGGAGCTCGATCTGGGCGATCACCTGGTTGGTGAAGGAGGTCGACATCACGAAGCTCGGGTGGCCGGTTGCGCAACCGAGGTTCAGCAGGCGCCCCTCCGCGAGCATGATGATCGACTTGCCGTCGGAGAAGACCCACTCGTCGACCTGCGGCTTGATGCGGACCCGCGTGACGCCGGACGCCGACTCGAGCGAGGCCATGTCGATCTCGTTGTCGAAGTGGCCGATGTTGCCGACGATCGCCTTGTCCTTCATCCGCTTCATGTGCTCGATCGTGATGATGTCGCGATTGCCGGTGGCGGTGATGAAGACGTCCGCGGTCGAGATGACGTCCTCGAGCCGCACCACGTCGTAGCCCTCCATGCACGCCTGCAGGGCGCAGATCGGATCGATCTCGGTGATCTTCACCTTGCAGCCCTGACCGCGAAGGCTCTGGGCGCAGCCCTTGCCGACGTCGCCGTAGCCGCAGATGACCGCGGTCTTGCCGGAGAGCATCACGTCGGTCGCCCGCATGATGCCGTCGACGAGCGAGTGGCGGCAGCCGTAGAGGTTGTCGAACTTGCTCTTGGTGACCGCGTCGTTGACGTTGATCGCCGGGAAGAGCAGCTCGCCCTTCTTGGCCATCTCGTAGAGGCGATGCACGCCGGTGGTGGTCTCCTCGCTCACGCCACGCACCCGCGGGGCGACCTCGTGCCAGTAGCGGGGCGACACGGCCTGGATCGCCGCAAGCAGCTCGAGCACGACCTTGAACTCCGCGCTCTCGGCGGTCGAGGGCGAGGGAACCTTGCCCTCCTTCTCGAACTTGAGGCCAAGGTGGACGAGCATGGTCGCATCGCCGCCGTCGTCGAGGATCAGGTTCGGACCGTTGCCGACGCCCCAATGGAGCGCCTGCAGCGTGCACCACCAGTACTCCGCGAGCGTCTCGCCCTTCCACGCGAAGACCGGCGTGCCCTGCAGGTTCTGCGGCGTGCCCTTCGGGCCGACCGCGAGCGCCGCGGCCGCGTGATCCTGCGTCGAGAAGATGTTGCAGCTCGCCCAGCGCACCTCGGCGCCGAGTTCACGAAGCGTCTCGACGAGCACCGCGGTCTGCACCGTCATGTGCAGGCTGCCGGTGATCTTCGCGCCCTTCAGCGGCTGCTCGCCGCGATGCTTCTCGCGAAGCGCCATGAGCCCGGGCATCTCGTGCTCGGCGAGCTCGATCTCCTTGCGGCCGAAGGTGACGGCCTCGGGCGAGAGGTCGCGGACCTTGTGGGTCCAGTCGCAGAAGAGCGGCAGGCCGGTGTCGAGGAAGGTCGGCATGGTGCTGGTCTCGGGAGAGACGGAACGGGACGCGGTCGCGGACATCGGAGGCTCCGGTGAACGGGGGAAAGGGAATCGGAAGCAACAGTCTCGGACGCCGGGCCATCCGGGCGCCAGACCAAGAATCGAGGAGTCGGACCGACCCGATTCATCCGTTTGCGCGGATGAACGGATAGATCGCGTCCAGAAGCCTAGAGGGGCGGTTTCGACGGGTCAAGGCTGGGGCGGCGGGTCGCTGGTTGCTGTTCGCCCAAGTCGGAGTCGACCTCGCCGCTTCCGTCGGCCGACCGCGGGCGTCCCGCCCGCCCGGCATGCCTCGAGTCGTCGGTCGCACAACGGGCCAGAGGCCCACAGGTGGATGAGTCGCTGGTTCCATGACACACGCCGTCCGCGTTCGCGACCGGCGCGTCGCCCAGCCCGTTCATCGAGTCCACGCGGCCCGTTCCGAGACCCCGGAGCGGAACAGGGGATGGCGTGTCTGGTGAACCACGGGCGTCCCGCCCGCCTCCCATGGCTGGAGACGCAGGCCGCCCGACGAACCAAGGGCCCGCGGTCCGCTGCCTTCTTACACTTCTCGCTTCCCAGACTTGGAGACCCTCGATGTCACGACTCGCCGCCACCGCCCTGCTCGCCCTCTCGATCCTCGGCCTCGCCGCCGCGCAAGACGCCAAGCCGGCTCGCGTCGGACTGCCCTACATGCTTCCGACGTGCGTGATCTCCGGCGAGACGCTCGGTGACGACGCGGTGGTCGTGATCCTCGAAGGCCAGAAGAAGGCGGGCGACAACGGCCGCGAGATCAAGTTCTGCTGCGCCGGCTGCGCGGGGCAGTTCCGCAGCAATCCCGCGGAGTACCTCTCCAAGATCAACGCCGAGATGGTGAAGCAGCAGTTGGCCTGGTATCCGCCGGTCAACTGCCCGGTGATGACCGACGAGTCCATGCCCGCGGCCGACGGTCCCGATGCGGGCGAGGCGAAGAACGTGATCTGGCAGAACCGCCTCGTGCGTCTCTGCTGCTCGAAGTGCCTCCGTCGGTTCAACGAGGAGCCGGACAAGTACCTCGCGGCCCTCGACGCGATGATCATCGCGCAGGGTTCGAAGAACTATCCGATGACGACCTGCCCGGTCAGCGGCGAGCCGCTCGGCGACAAGCCGGTCGATGTCGTCGCGGCCAACCGGCTCGTCAAGGTCTGCTGCAAGGGCTGCGTGCGCGGCGTCGAGAAGGACCCGATGAAGTACGCCGCCATGGTCGCCGAGGCCTCCAAGAAGGCTGCCGCGGCGCCATCGAGCAACTGAGTCTCGGCCCGGCCACGCAAACACGCTCACGACCGAGCGATTCGCGGCCTCGATCGCTCGAACTTACGCGCCGAAG
>JBMTTG010000357.1:0-2918 GCA_049449095.1 Phycisphaerales bacterium
GTTCGACTCCCGCGACATCTCGTTGGATGAGCCACGCCCAACCGTCCCGCGCGATGGAGGCCGAGAGTCGTCGTGGCCCCGCCCTACGCCGCGAGCCTGAAGCCTTCGCCTTCGATCGCGGCCGCGTTCGGCGCGGCGATCGGCCCGTAGCCGAGGCTGATCACCGTGACGTCGTCGGTGGCGATCGGCGCGAGGTCCGGCCGCTCGAGGCGCGCGACGAGATCTTCGAAGAGTGCCGGCGCCTCGCGTCCCGCAGCGCACTCGGCGAATCGGGCGAGGTAGGACTCCGCGCCATCGCCGAGCGAGGCGCCTTCGGAATCGAGCTCCGCCTGGAAGAGCGGTTCGATGCCGTCGGAGTGAAGCACGAGTCGATCGCCGGCGTCGAGGGTGAACGCGTGCTCGAGGTAGCGCTCCTCCTCGAAGATCCCGAGCAGGCCGCCGGACGCCTCGATCGCCATCGCCTCGCCGTCGCGTCGCAGCAGGATCGCCGAGGGATGGCCCGCCGAGGCGAGCCGCACCTCGCCGGTGCGAAGGTCGTAGAGGGCGTAGACCGCCGTCGCGAACCACACGAGGTCGGTGCGAAGCTCGACGAGCGCCGCGTTCAGCCGTCGCAGCACCTCCGACGGCGCGAGCGGACGCCGCTCTCGGTCGTGCACTTCGAGCCGACGCGCGAGGCCCATCGCGAGGATCGCCGCGGGCAGGCCATGGCCAACCGCGTCGGCGAGGAAGACGCCGATGTGGTGCTCGTCGACCTGCACGACGTCGTAGATGTCGCCGGACACGTGCCACGCGGGACGCCAGAGCACCGAGCACTCGAAGCGCTCGTGCCGCGGCAGGCGCTTGGGCAGGAACTCCCGCTGCAGCGCGGCCGCTTCGGCGAGTTCGTGGTCGTGCCGACGCACCGACTCGCGGGCGACCCGCTCGCGCCGCAGCGATCGACGCAGGTTCGTGCTGGTCTCAAGCAGCGCCGCGAGCACCGCGGCGATCGTCTCGGGCGAGGACCGGAGGTCGAGCCGTCGCGGCGTTCGTCCCGGCGCGTGCAGGCGGATCACCGGGATCCCGGCGGCCTCGGCGTCGGCGAGTTGCGCGGCCAGATCGATCGATCTCGCATCGGCGCGATCCTCGGGATCGCCGAGCACGATCCATCCGGCGAAGGCGGTCTCCGGCTCGGACTCGGCCGGGTCCGCGTCGCCGAGGTTCGTGCAGTCGATGCGCGGGGCGGGCGACTCCGGCCACGCCGCGGCGATCGCGGCGGCGAGCCACGCCGCGCGGGCCTCGAGCGACGCGTCGGAGGCGACGATCGCGAGCCGCGGAGTCTCCGCGAGACCTTCTCCCGAGATTCGGCTCACGCGAGGCTCCTCCGCCCACTCCCACCGAGGCCCGTCCGTCGGGCTTCGCCTTGAGCGGCTTCGGCTCAGCGGGCGAGCGTCTTGAGCCGTCTCGTGTCGAGATCGACGCGAGTCATGGGGGCGAGTCCGATCCTCTCGATCGTGCCGGCGGGGAACTCCAGCACGAACTGGGCCGGGAAGCGGCTCGGGTAGCGGGGAAGGCGTGCGGTGTAGTCCGCTTCGGACTCGTTCTCGCCCCTCGGCGGCTCGTGGGGCATCGTGTAGACCGCCGTCACGGTGCCGAGCGGATCGAGGTAGGCGATGTCGATCGGGATCAGGCAGTCGTACATCCAGAAGGATCGCATCTGGGCGTCCGGGAAGATGAAGAGCATGCCCTCGTCGGCGGCGAGCGAGGACCGACCTCCGAGACCGCGGATTCGCGAGGCGTCGTCCGCGGCGATCTCGAAGGTGAAGGTCTCGCCGGCGATCTCGAGCCGTTCCGTCGCCGGCCCGCTCGGCGACGGGCTGCAACCGGCGAGGCCCGAGGCCGCCGCGGCGAGCAGCGCAGCGAAGGCGAGGCGGTTCATCCGGTTCGAAGCCATCGAAGGGTCTCCTCGTCGACGCGGGGACGGTTGGACGGATCGCGTTCTCGCTCCGCGACCACGCGGAGCGAAGCGGGGCTCGCGAGTTCAGGCAGCATCCTCGGCTCGATCGGGCGGAGATCGTCGATCCAGCGGTTCCACCAGCACACGAGTCCGCAGATCCGAGGGGCGGTGACGCCTTCGGCCCTGAGCGACTCGATCGCGAGGGCGCCGCCGCGCTTGGCGAGCCGCTCGCCCGCGGCGTCGGCGACGAGCGGCAGATGCCACCAGTTCGGGCGCGGCAGGTCGAGCGCCTCCTGCAGCAGGATCTGCCGCGCGGTCGAGGCGAGCAGGTCGTCGCCGCGGACGACCTCGGTCACGCCATGCCGCGCGTCGTCGACCACGACCGCAAGCTGATAGCTCGGCACGCCGTCGCGGGTCCAGATCGCGAAGTCGCCGCACTCCTGCGATGGGTCGAACCGCTGCGGCCCAAGCAGGCGATCCTCGAACTCGACGACGCCTTCGCGCACGAGGAACCGGTGATGGCGATCGGGGCGATCGAACCGCCACGCCTCGCCCTTGGCCGGACGCAGCGACGGATCGAAGCGGACCTCGCCCGCATGGCCGTGCGGCGCGGAGGCGGCCTCGCGGATCTCGCGCCGGCTGAGTTCGCACGCAAAGGTCTCGCCCTGCGCGGCGAGGCGGCGCATCGCGGCCTCGTAGGGCGCGAGATCCTCCGACTGGGTGGCGATCGGCCCGTCGTGATCGAGGCCAAGCCACTCGAGCGTCTCGATCGTCGAGGCTCGCGCGCCCTCGACGACCCGCTGCCGATCGAGATCCTCGAGCCGCAGCACGATTCGCCATCCCTCGCGCCGCGCGAGCGCCCAGGTGAGCAGGAAGGTCCGCGCGTGGCCGAGATGCAGCGGGCCGGTCGGCGACGGGGCGAGGCGGGTGGCGGGCGAGACGCTCATCGGATCCGAATCATCCTCGGCGAGGGGCTTCACGCGAG
>JBMTTG010000358.1:0-2911 GCA_049449095.1 Phycisphaerales bacterium
CACGGCGGGCAAGAGCCTTGCCCTACGGGAGCAGAGGTTGGAGGCCGCCAAGGTGCGGAATCTCGGCGTGTCGGCTGGCGCACTACCGATCCGAGACCGCGTCGTGCGCGGAGGCGGCCAGCAGCGGCATCGAGATCAGGATCATCAGCGCCAACGCGACGAGGGATCCGATGCCGACCACCTGCCAGCCCCAGCCTTCGAACATGGATGCGGCGATGGCGACCGCGATGAAGGCGAGACCGGCGACGACCGTCGCGACGGTGCGTCGCCGCATGGTCGTGTCCGAGGGTTTCGGCACGATCGGCCGGGCCAGCAGCATCAGGCGAAGGTCGATCAGCATGAGCACGCCGGCCACGGCGCAGATCGCCCAGACATGCGGCCAGCCTCGAGCAAGACCGATCACCGCGAGCGCGAGGGCGACGAAGGCGAACACGCCGAGCGATCGTCGAACCAGCATGGGCCGACGAGCCAGCAGGATGGCTTGGGTCGAGTCGAGTGAATCGGTGGGCACCTGTTGTTACTCCATGTCACGCGCACGGTCCGGGGGTGAGGCGGGGTGACGAAAGGATCCGGGTCGACGCGCGACGGCGGCAAGCGCGTGATATCGAGCCGGTCTGGAGGTGAACACCGAATCTCGCACCAATCGGCGTGGAATGCGCGCCTGGAGAAGGCCGATGTTGCTGCCTCAAGGTGTCTATCCCGATGTTCCGCTCTGCGTACTCCGCCCTGCGTTCACGCAACCATCATCGCGCGGGCGATCGGGTCAGATTCGAGTGGATTGTTCGATCCCTCGAATCCGCCGCATCGATGGCCGCGATCGAGTCGGCACGCTCCGAGCGCATGAGCAGATCGGCGAGGGACCGCAGCTGCTCGTGCACTTCGATGAACGCCTCGTCGATCGACGGATCCGCAGGTCCGGACACGGCATGCTCCTTCGCGCTGGCGGGGATCGAGCGCCGTTGCGACAGATCGCCCGGGCATGCTCGACTCGCAGGAAGGTTCGCTTGTTCGGCGGCCGTCGGACACTGGGAAGCAGACCCGATCGCGTGGCGGTCCCCATGCGACACGCCGGTGGGCGTCGATCACTCGACGCGCCGCCGGCGCGCTTCACGTCGCCTTTCCCTCCCTCCGAGGGTCAGGTCCAGAGTCCCAGCAGCAGGGCGAGATCGCTCGGTCCGGTGAGGCCATCGCCATCGAGATCCGACGCGCCGGGCTCGCCCCACGAGCCGAGCAGGATCGCGAGATCGGCGGGGCCAACCCCGCCATCGCCGTCGAGATCCCCGGGAACTCCCTGGTCGTCGCAGGCGAGCAGGAACGCGGTGAGGGAGTTGGAGTCGGTGCTGGCAACGAGCACGTCGCTCGCGCCGTTGGCGTCGAGATCGCCCGTGGCCACCGCGACCACGGCGAGGCCCGCCGGCATCGTCGTGGCGTTGGTGAAGGCGCCCAGGCCGTCGTTCTCCGCCATGAGCACGCCGTTGCCGTGATCGTCGGCAAACGCTGCGTCGAGGTCGCCGTCGCAGTCGAGATCGCCGAGGGCGATCGCGATGACGCCGCCCCCGGCGACGAAGAACGGCGCCTGGGGGGCGAAGCCCTTGGCGGTCGCGAGGATGGTGTAGGGATACGAACCCAGATCGCCACGGGCCGCGATCGCCACGTCGTCGCGACCATCGTGGTTCAGGTCGCCGCAGGCGATCTGCTCGGTCCGCATGAGGTTCGAGACCGGGATCGTCGTCCAGGGCGTGAACGAGCCGAGATCGTTGCGCTCGAAGCCGACGATGCGATCGTCGTGGGAGGCCCACACGACGTCGAGATCGCCGTCGCCGTCGAAGTCGCCGAAGGCCGCGCCGCGCGGATCGGCGCCCACCACGAGTTCGATCACGGTGAAGTTCGCGGCGCCGCCGTTGCGAAGGACGCTCACGGTGTCGACGGCGCTGTTGGCGACGACCAGGTCGACGTCGCCGTCGGCGTCGAGATCGCCGGTCTGGGGCCCGCTGCCGTCCTCGCCGGTGGTGACGGTGGAGGCGAGGGTGAAGTTCGCGGCGCCGCCGTTGAGGAGGATCGCGATCGAACTCAGATTCTTGAGGACGACCGCGAGATCGGCGGTGCCGTTCCCATCGAAGTCTGCGGCGACGAGATCGCCCGCGCCGGAGTTCTGGGGCAGGTTGATCGAGGCGGATGCCACGAGTCCTCCAAGCCCATCTCCGAGCAGGATCCGGACATCGCCCGGCCCGTCGACGGTCGCCGCCGCGTCGAGCAGACCGTCGCCGTTGAAGTCGGCGATGGCGACACCGCTCGGTGCGAGGCCGGGATCGAAGGTGGTGCTCGACTCGACGGCGATCTGCGCGAGGGCCGAGCCGGCGAGGAGCGAGGTCGAGGCGATGGGAAGAAGGGCGAGGCGGGTCATGGTCCTGTCTCCGGGGTGCGGACGCCGGAACCAGACCGGCGGCGAGGAGCAGGAGTCGGCGGTGGGGGCGTGGATACCGCCTATCTCGGAGAAACCGTCGGATTCTCCAGGTCTGCGGCCTTGAGGGCCCGTAAGGCCTCGATGAGGCCTCGCGGCGTTCAGGTCGCGGCGCGATCGCGGAGCAGCGGTCGGACAAGCAGCATCGCCGCGAGGGTCGCGACCGACGCCGCAGCGGGTCGCCAGTCCGTGATCGCGGAACTCGCCACGATCCACGCCCCGACGCCGATCGCGACGAGCGGCGGAAGCGGGTAGAGCGGCATGCGGAAGGGGCGCGGTTCGTCGGGCTGCCTGGCGCGGAGCACGATCGCCGCGAGCATGGTGAGGATCACCGCGAAGGTCGTCAGCACACCGACGTACTCGAGCAGCGATCGAATGCCGGAGATCCAGACCATCGCGATGGCGATCGCGATCTGGGCGAGGATCGCCGGCGTCGGGGCGCCGCGACGA
>JBMTTG010000359.1:0-2905 GCA_049449095.1 Phycisphaerales bacterium
GCCGCGAAGCGGCGGAGGCCGGCACGTGTCGCTTGCGACAGGTGACGTCGCCCCGATGGGGAGCGAGCGGTGACGAGACGGAGTTTCGTCACCCGAGCGAATCGGGGCGGCCGGATTCGAACCGACGACTTCCTGCTCCCAAAGCAGGCGCTCTACCAAGCTGAGCTACGCCCCGCGTGGCGGAAGTCTATCGACCGGCGACCTCGGCACGCTCGACGCCGACGGCGTTCGCGCAGACGCCTTTCTCTCGCCGATCGGTCCCAAAGGGGTTGTGCGGTCGCCGCGATTGGGGTGAAACTGTGCCAGCGGCTCCGGTCGCGTGTGTGGGGAGGTTCGACCGCCGATATCCGCGTCCGAGCAAGTCTCGGGCGCCGCCCTTGACCGACGGCTTCGACCGCGCGGTGCGGGACAAGCGTCGGAAACCGCAGGCCGGGCCGCAAGGTCTCCGGCCCCACGGAGGTGCCGCATGCCAGGCGGATCCAATGCCGGAATGACCGTGACAGCGCAGTACCGATTCCGAGGTGCCGCAGGCATCTCGGGGTGGATGACCGCGGAGCAGCTTCGCGAAGCGGCCAAGCGCGGCGAGCTTCAGGCCGACGACGACATCCAGGCCGCAGGACGCGCGGATTGGGTCGCCGCGTCGACGGTGAAGGGCCTCGAGTTTCCGCAGGCGGAAGTCGAGAGCGAGCCCGCGTCGGCGGCATCCACCGGGCATCATGTGAAGTTCGCGACGATCAAGGAGGTTCTCGGTGCGTTCCTGCACGGGGAGGTCGAGATCCGGACCGGCCGCGATGCGGCGACCATGCGTCTTGCCGCGGTCGGAGTCGACCACTTCGAGACGATCGACGAGGAATCGAAGCGCCGGCTCTTCGTGCCCTTTGCCCGGATCCGCCGCATCGTCTCGGAGGAGTCGGCGCAGTCGGCGGCGCTCAACTACCGCTCGGCGCATCGCATCGCCGTCTCGATCGACGGGGACTGACGATCTCGGTGGCGGGACACGAAGGCTTCGACGCGATGGAACCGACTGCTGCGATGCTTGCACATCACATCGCCTCGGGCTTGGCGGCGCAGTCCAACTCTGAGGACGATGCGATGCACGATGTTCCTGCGACTCCCGGCGCCTTCGATCACCTGATCTGGTCGGTGCGCGATCTCGAGGAGGCGATCGACGATCTCGAGCGGCGTCTGGGCGTTCGAGCCGCGATCGGCGGGCGCCATGCGAAGTGGGGCACGCACAACGCGCTGCTCTCTCTCGGCGGACATCGCTATCTGGAGATCCTCGCAAGCGATCCGCAGGCGCCGATCCATCGCCAACCCTTCGGGCTCGGTCGCCGGGACCTGCCCGCAATCACGCACTGGATGGTCGCCTGCCGACTGCCGGAGTCCGCCGAGCAGGCCCGAGCCCGCGGCTTCGAGCCTGGCGAGGTCGAGCAGTTCGGCCGCGAACGGCCCGACGGGACGAGGCTCGAGTGGCGGCTCGCGACGCGACTCGATCTCCCCGGCGACGGGCTCGTGCCCACGCTCATCGACTGGCTCGGCCAGGAATCGAGGGTGCATCCGGCGCTGTCCGCGCCGAGCGGCCTCGAGCTCGTGGGATTCCATGGCGAACACCCCGAGCCGGCGCGGGTCCGCGACATGCTTCACGCGATCGGTGTCGAGATGCAGGTCGAGCGGGGAGCCGTGCCGCGGCTGGTCGCGGCGATCCGGCGAGCGGACGGCGCGATCGTCGGTCTTTGAGCGACTGGTCATCGGTCGAACGCCGACGGCGGTTGGGCTGATCGGGCCAACGCGGTACTGTGCCGAGGTCGACGGGCGAGCCGTCGTTCCGAAGGGGCTTGCGGGGAATCGGATCGGATGCGCGAACCCGGGAACGCTTCGACGCGATCGTGTGCTCGCTTCGCTCGCCATGGCGGGTGGGCGGTCGTGGCGATCGCCGCGATGGCGCTGGGCGGCTTCACCTACATCCTCTACCGCCCCAAGTCGCTCGCGATGTTCGGATGGTTCGAGTCGCTGGGGCTCGATCCCGTCGTCGAGTCGCTTCGGCGCCAGGCCGACTCGTGGGCGTGGCGTCCGCCTGCGTGGTGGATCGGTTCGGCGCCGGCGGCGCTCTGGCTCCTGAGCGGGCTGTGCGCGTTCACGGCGATCTGGAGGGGATGCGATCCGCGTGGTGCACGCCTCTGGCTGGCCGCGGTCGTCATCGCGGGCCTCGGCGGCGAAGCCGGGCAGGCGATCGGGTTCGTGCCGGGGACCTTCGATGCCATCGATCTCGGCGCCTCGCTGCTGGCGATCGCCTTCTTCGCGTGGATGAACTTGCCGCGAGACCGCGCGGCGATCTTGGAGCCATCGACATGACCAATGCCCGTGCCCACCTGCTTTCGGCACTGCTCGCGGTCGTGCTCGTCGTGCTGGCCATCGGCAGCGTCGACGAGAGCGACACCGGCGGCGACGACTTCTCGATGCCGCCGATGCTCGACTCGGATGGTCGGGAGATCGCGCCACCGCCGCCACCGTCGAGGACGCCGCCTCCCGCGAAGCCGGCGGCCTCGTCCTCGAGCGTGCGGACCGATCTCCGCGCGGTGCTCGAGGACCTGTCGAGCGATCGGTGGACCGACGATCAGCGGATCGCCCTCTTCGAGGAGCGCTACGAGAACCAGTGGTTCGTCATCGAAGGCCCGATCACCGACGTCGGCACGTGGCTCGGCGACAAGTACGTCACGATCCGGGTGGGTTCGGGCGGCCTGTGCGACGTCTACCTTCCCGAGGACTTCGACATCCTGAGCGTTCGGAAAGGTTCGCAGGGCCGCTACGCCGGACGGTTCGACTTCGTCGGCGATGGCGAGCTCTTCAATCGCCAGTTCCGGGACGGGCGACGGCTCGACTGAGTCGAGGCGTTCGCCGCGGCAGG
>JBMTTG010000360.1:0-2893 GCA_049449095.1 Phycisphaerales bacterium
GCGCTCAGCAGGTTGACGCGGCCGGATCCGAGCAGTCCGAGATAGCTTGGATTGAGCGCATCGATGTTGTCGGCGCTGTCCCGCACATGCGCCCAGACCTGGGCGGCATTCAGGCTCGGATTCGCCGCCCAGACCGTCGCGGCCACCGAGGCGACGAGCGGAGTCGCCATCGAGGTGCCCGAGAGCGACGCGTACACGTCCGAGTTGGGGCTGCCCGAGTTGTGGTAGGTGCTGTAGATCGAGGAGCCGGGAGCCGAGATGTCGACCCAGGATCCATAGGACGAGAAGCTCGACTTCACGTCGTTGTTCGCGGTCGAGGCGACACTCCAGACGTCGGTGCGGCCGGCGAGGTACGAAGCGGTCTGGTTGTTCGAGTTTCCGGCCGCGGTGAACACCATGCCGCCGGCGTTGATGAAGTAGGTCGTCGCGGCCCCGAGGCCGCCGGAGTTCGAGCTGCCCCAGCTGCAGGAGATGATCCTCGCGCCCTGATTCGCGGCGTAGTACATGGCGCTCGCGGCGAAGTCCATGCGGATGTAGCCCGGATCCCAGCCGATCCGAAGGCTCATGATCCGGACGCCGTTGGCTTCTGCGGCCAGCGAACCGGAGTTCCATCCGCCCGCGGGACTCGCGACTCCGGTGCCGTTGTTGGTGATGGCGGCGACGATTCCGGCGCAGTGCGTGCCATGTCCGTCGAAGTCGCGGGGGTCGTTGTCGGCGCCGGAGCAGTCCTCGCCGGTCGTGCAACTCGAGGTGTCACTCACGAAGTCCCAGCCGACCACGTCGTCGACGAAGCCGTTGCCGTCGTCGTCGACCCCTGCGGTGCCGTTCGCCTCGGCCTGGTTGATCCACAGGTTGCCGCGGGCGCCGAACGGATTGCTCGGACTGCCGCTGCTGCCTCCGAGGTCGCGGTGGTAGTACCGCACGCCGGTGTCCGCGACCGCCACGATCACGCTCGGATTGCCCGAAGCGATCGACCAGCCTTCCACCGCGTCGATGTCGGCGTCGTTGCCCTGGTTGAGATACCACTGGCTCCCGAAGCTGGGGTCGTTCGGGACGAGCGGCCCCGACTGCGCGACCGGATGCACGCCGATCGGCTCGACGGCCTCGACGGAGGGGTCGCGCGAGACGATTCGCATCGCCGAGTCGAGGTCGATCACGCCGCGATCGATGCGGACGACCCAATAGCCGCAGAGTTCGAGCTTCGCCGGATCGGCCGCGGCGATGCCGGGCTGATGCGAGCCGGGGAAGAGCTGTCGCATCGAGACGACCCCCGCCGTGGCGAGGGTGCGGTCGAGGGCCTTCAGGCCGAATCGACCGGTCGAGTCGTTCGCCTGCATGGCGGCGAGCCGATCCACGCCGCCGGAGAGCCGGACGACGAATTCGTCCTCGACCCACCACGCCTCGGCAAGTCCTTCGCCGACGAGGGGACCGCCGAGGTCCGGGACCTGGGCAAGAAGTTCGGGAGTGCCGGCGGCCAGTGCGAGGCCGCACGCGGCGATGAGCATGGAGCGGTGCATGTCGGCTGTCCTCGGTCCCCCGGACGGCCCTCACGCGAGGCCGACCGGGACACCACCGATGCGATGCGGAAAGCAGACATCGCGAACGGCTCGCGGGCAATCGCGAAGTCGTCGGGTACCCGCCCCAAACGGTGATGGGGTCAGTGCCTCAGGCTGCCGCTCGAGACCAGTCGTTCGATCGCCGCGATGTCCGGCGCCGGCGGGCGATCGCGTTCGAGCCGCGGCACGACTTCGCGGATCCGTGCATGCGCGGCCTCGATCGCGGCACCGCTTCGCAAGGGCCGCTGGAACTCGAGGCCTTCGCACATCGCGAGCAGTTCGATCGCGATCACACTCGTCGCGCATTCGACTGCGGAGCGCAGCTTCGCCGCGGAGGTCGCGCCCATCGAGTTGTAGTCCTCGATCCCCGCGCAAGTCGGGATGTTCGAGACCGACGCGGGCGTCGCGAGCGTCTGCAGCTCGTTGCAGCAGGATGCCGCGGCGTACTGGGCGATCATCAGTCCGCTGTGAAGGCCGGGGGTCGGGCTCAGATGCGGCGTCACGGGATTCTGCGGGTCCGACGCGGTGAAGAGCCAGTTCACGCGCCGCTCGGAGATGCCCGCGACATGGCAGAGCGCGATGGCGAGGGTGTCGAGCGCGATCGCGATCGGCATGCCATGGAAGTTCGCGCCCGAGAGGGGCACCGCGACGCCGTCCTCCTCGAAGAGCAGCGGGTTGTCGGTGACGGCGCCGAGTTCGCGTTCGATCGCCTCTCGGGCGTACGCGATCGCATCGATCGCGGCGCCGAGGACCTGAGGCGTGGCGCGAAGGCAGTAGGGGTCCTGCACCCGCGGATCGTTCTCGGCGTGCGAGGGCAGGATCTCCGAGCCGCCGAGCAGCGCTCGCATGCGAGCTGCGACCGCCTGCGGTCCGGGCTGCCGACGCACTTCGTGCAGGCGGGGATCGAGGAAGGCGTCCGTCGCGCGGCACGCGTCGATCGCCATCGCGGCTGCGATCTCCGCCGCGTCGACGACTCGGGCGATCGCGGCGAGCGACAGCGCGCCGGACGCCGCCATGAGGTGCGTGCCGTTGATGAGGGAGAGCCCTTCCTTCTCCGCCAGCGCCAACGGCTCGAGCCCCGCCCACTTGAGCCCGAGGCCGCCCGGGACCGTGCGGCCGCACATCTCGATCGAGCCTTCGCCGAGCATGGCGAGCGCGATGTGCGCCAACGGCGCCAGATCGCCCGACGCGCCCACCGAACCACGAGATGGGACGACCGGCACCAGATCCGCCTCGAGCATGGCGAGCAGGTGTTCGACGACGACGGGTCGCACGCCGGAGTGGCCTCGCGTCAGGCTCGCGGCCAGCACCAGCATCATGGCGCGGACGATCTCGCG
>JBMTTG010000361.1:0-2893 GCA_049449095.1 Phycisphaerales bacterium
GTCGGCCCAGCTTGGCGGACGCTGCGCGGACAAGTGGATGCAGGCGAGCCCGAAGAAGACGCCGGTGGAGTGACGCGGCGCGGGATCCGCCACGCGACGTTCGACGACGCTACGCCAGCAACTCGGTCACCACCTTGCCGTGCACGTCGGTCAGGCGGAAGTCGCGACCCTGGAACCGGTAGGTCAGGCGCTCGTGATCGATCCCCATCTGGTGGAGGATCGTCGCGTTGAGGTCGTGCACGTGGACCGGATCCTTCACCACGTTGTAGGAGAAGTCGTCGGTCTCGCCGTGCACGTGGCCGGCCTTCACGCCGCCGCCGGCCATCCACATCGTCCACGCCCGCGGATGGTGGTCGCGCCCGTAGTTCTCCTTCGTGAGCGCTCCCTGGCAGTAGACGGTGCGACCGAACTCGCCGCCCCAGACGACGAGCGTGTCGTCGAGCATGCCGCGGCGCTTGAGGTCCTGGACGAGCGCATAGCTGGGCTGGTCGATGTCGCGCACGCTGCCGGCGATGTCCTTGGGCAGGTTCGCGTGGTGGTCCCAGCCGCGGATGTAGACCTGCACGAAGCGCACGCCGCGCTCGCAAAGCCGCCGCGCGAGCATGCAGTTGGCGGCGAAGGTTCCGGGCGTGCGGGCGTCGGGGCCGTAGAGCTCGAAGGTCTCGTCGCTCTCTCCGGAAAGGTCGGTGAGTTCAGGGACCGACGCCTGCATGCGGAAGGCCATCTCGTACTGCTCGATGCGGGCCCGCGTCTCGGGGTCGCCGATCCGCTCGGCGGTGCGCTGGTTGAGTTCGGCGACGCCGTCGAGCATCGCGCGGCGCAGATCGCGATCGATCCCCGGCGGGTCGGAGAGGTAGAGCACCGGATCGCCCGCGTTTCGAAGCGACACGCCCTGATACTCGCTCGGCAGGAAGCCCGTCCCCCACAGGCGGCTGAAGAGGGCCTGCGCATCGGGACGCCCCGTCCACGTCGAGTGCAGCACCACGAACGCGGGCAGGTCGCGGTTCTCCGAACCGAGTCCGTAGGAGAGCCAGGCACCCATGCTCGGCCGGCCGGGCTGCTGATGCCCGGTGTGCATGAAGGTGATCGCCGGATCGTGGTTGATCGCCTCGGTGTGCATCGAGCGGATCACGCAGATGTCGTCGACCATCTTCGCCGACCACGGCAGCAGTTCGCTCACCATCAGGCCGCTCTGCCCGGCGGGCGCGAACTTGAATCGGCTCGGCGCGACGGGAAACCGCGACTGCCCGGAAGTCATCGTCGTGAGCCGCTGACCCATGCGGATCGAGTCGGGCAGATCGGCGTCGAAGTGCTCCACGAGCTTCGGCTTGTGGTCCCACATGTCGATCTGCGAAGGCGCGCCGCTCATGAACAGATAGATCACCCGCTTGGCCTTCGGCGCGAAGTGCGGCACGCCGGGCATCCCGCCGAAGCGCACGCCATCACCCGCCGACTGCAGGCCGCCGGCAAGCGCCTCGCCGCCCTCGAGGAGCGATCCGAGCGCCGCGAGCCCGAGCCCTCCCGCCACCGTGCGGCACATGCGTCCGAAGAACTGGCGGCGGTTCTCGAGGAGCGCCTTCTCGATGAGCGGATGGTGGTTCATGACGGGGTTCGCTCCGCAGGCAGGCGTCAGCCGTTGCTGATCGCCTCGTCGAGATTGAGCAGCACGCTGCCGAGCACCGCGAACGACGCCTGCTCGACCGGATCGAAGGACTCGGAGGCCGGGCTCTCGCCGACCGAAAGGAGCGCCGTCGCCGACTCGGCGTCGGTGAAGAAGCGGGTGCGGGCCCGCCGCAGGAGATCCTGCATGGCCGCACGCTCGCGCGGATCGGGAAGCCTCGACAGCACGATGCGGAACCCTCGATCGATCGCGGCGTCGTCGCCGCCGGCCTCGAGCATGCGCAGGCCCAGATGCCGCGCCGACTCGACGAACTGCTCGTCGTTGAGGAGGACGAGCGCCGCGAGCGGCGTGTTCGTCCGCTCCCGCTCGACCACGCAGCTCTCGCGGTTGGGCGCGTCGAAGGACGCCATCGAGGGCGGCGGCGCGGTCCGCTTCCAGAAGGTGTAGAGCGATCGCCGCCAGAGCGCGTCGCCCATGTCGCGGCTGAACTTCTGCGTGTTCGAGCCGACGTAGCCGACCGCCTCCCAGATCCCCTCGGGCTGGTAGGGCTTGACCGGCGGGCCGCCGAGCTTCTCGACGAGGAGTCCCGAGGTGAAGAGCGCCAGATCCCGGATGACCTCCGCATCGAGCCGCATCCGCGGACCGCGGGCGAGCCGGCGATTCGCCGGATCCGACGCCCACGCCTCGTCGCTCGCGGCGGAGCGCTGCCGGTAGGTCGCGCTCGTCGCGATCAGGCGGTGAAGCGCCTTGAGATCCCAGCCCGACTCCTCGAACCACGTCGCGAGGAAGTCGAGCAGTTCCGGATGGCTCGGCAGGGCGCCTTGCGAACCGAAGTCCTCGACCGTCTCGACGAGTCCCTCGCCGAAGTACCGCTGCCAGATCCGATTGACCGTCACCCGCGCCGTGAGCGGATGCCCCGGCTCGAAGAGCCACTGCGCCAGGCCGAGGCGGTCGCGCGAATGCGCGTCCCGCATCGGCGGCAGCACCGCAGGCACGTGCCGCTCGACCCGATCGCGCGGCTGGTCGTACTCGCCGCGATTCAGGATGTGCGCCGGCCGCGGCGTCATGAGCTCCGCGGCGACGAGGGTCGTCGGAACGCGGTCGTCGATCGCCTTCCGCTCCGCCTCCGCCGCGCCGATCGCGGCGCCGAGCTCGATCCCCTCGGGCCAGACCTGCTCGCGGAAGTGCCGCCGAAGCGAGGCTCGCTCCGCCTCGCTTCGCGTATCCGGCGCCGCCGCAAGCGCCGTCGCGACCTCGAGCGGCTCCGGACCG
>JBMTTG010000362.1:0-2885 GCA_049449095.1 Phycisphaerales bacterium
AGAGGTCGGCGCCGTTGACGAGGCCGTCGCCGTTGAGGTCGCCCGGCGGGTTCGGATTGGGAGCATCGCAGCCCGCGACGTTCGGCAGGCCGCAGGAGGCCGCGGGGGTGGTGATGAAGCCGTAGTTGTACGCCGCGGTCCAACCGCAGAGCCAGTTGGTGTTCGCGCTGAACGCGCCGCGGAAGGTGACCGGGAAGAAGAACCCGTCGTCGGGAGCCGCGACCGCGCCGCTGGTGGCGGGTCCCTGCGCCCGGGGGTCGAGACCGATCACGGGGAGCATCGTCTTGCCACCCTTGGTGACCGCCGGTCCACGGGTGATCGACTTGATCGGCTGATTCGCCGGGTCGAATCCGGGGATGAGCACGTTGTTGTTCGACGCGTCGAAGACGCCCCGAGCGTTCGCCTCGTTGTAGGCGTTCGGATCGAGGTTGCGGAAGAACACGCTGCCGGTCACCTCGATGAGACGGCCCGAGGTCTGCGCGGTGTAGTACTGCGCGGGGTTCGCGGGAGCGTTGACCGTCGAGTAGGTGTTGTAGGGAGTGGTCCAGCGCTGCGCCCACGTGAGGGTGCCGTTGAAGCCGTAGCCCTGCGAGCCGTCGCCGTCGACGTTGTCGTTCTTGACGACCGCGTCGCCGAGGTCCATGAAGATCGAGTTGCGGTACTGGACGTTCGCGTTGTCGCGGAACGCCATGCCCTGGTCGCCGGCGCCGGGGGCGGGCTGGCCGATCACGGTGGCGTTGTAGATGGTTGCGGTGGTCACCGGCTGCGCGTCGGAGTTCTCGGCGCCGTCGACCTCGAAGCAGTTGTCGCCGACGCCCGAGCCCTGGCTCGCGTCGAGCGAGTAGCCCTGGACGAGCAGGATGAACTGGCCCTTGCCTCGCCAGCCCTGGTCGACGTCGAAGCTGTCGTCGCCGATGTTCCAGATGCTCGCGAACTGGATGTTGACGGTGCCGCCCCAGATCTCGATGCCATCGTCGACGTTGTTCATGATCTCGACGAACTTGATGTCGGTCTCGCGGCCGATGCCTCCGAGCGAGAGCCCGTTGAGCTCGTTGCCGAGGCCGACCACCCGGCCGCCATAGCGGATCGACAGGTAGCTGATGCAGCCCGAGTCGTCGTCGTCGTCGCCGCCGCCGTAGAGCACGCGGCTGTCGCCGGGGAAGGAGGCGATCAGGCCTTCCATCGCCGCGACGTTGTTGGCGCTGAAGGAGGCGGTGTTGCCCGGCTCGAAGGAGTCGGAGATGTAGCCGCGGCCCATGATCGTGAGGTTGCCCCACTCGTTGGCCGCCTCGCGCCAGGTGACGAAGTCGTCGTTGGAAGAGGTCATGATCACCGGGTTGGCGGCGGTGCCGAGCACGTAGATCTTCGCGCCGCGGCAGACCGCGAGGCTGCCCGAGCCGTCGGTGGTCGGGATGCTCGCGACGATGGTGCCGGGCTCGATGGTGAGGCTCGCGCCGGGCAGGACGTAGATCTGGTTCTGCAGGCGGTAGACGTTGTCGGCGGTCCAGGTGACCGAGGTCGAGATGTTCTCCGACACGAAGATGTCGGCGGCACTGGCGGCGCCGCCGACGACGAGCGCGCCGGCGGAAGCGATCAGAGCCTTCCTTGCGATGTTGGCATTCATGACCGATCTGACTCCAAAGGTGGGACGGGGGACGGACAGGTTGCGAGGGCGCTCCGAGCGCGACTCGCTGGATGAACCTACGACCCGACTGTGCGGGTTGCGTGAACGGTCGTTGTGCGTTGCGTCCGCGCTGCACGGCGCGACCCGCGTCGCCGAGACGAGCGGAAAGAGTGCCGACGGATCCGTGTTGCGGCGCTCACGCTTGATGAAGAACGCGCAAGGGCGATCGCGAGGATCGGGCCTTCACGATTCTTGAACATTCAGGAAGCGCAACGACAGCGAACCGGGTCGCCCTCGCTCGTAGGTTCCCCGCCTTCGCGGCGACGGGTTCTCCTCCGCTCCGCGAAGTCCGTCGATCCTCTCGCCTGACGGCGCCATCCGACCTCCGCGACGCTTCGCCACCCCGAGATGAAGATCTGCTCCGTCACCGCCCTCGTCATGGCCCTGTCCCTCGCCGCGATCGTCGGGACCCGGGTGTCGTGGGCGGAGGCGGGAATCGCCATCGCGGAGCCACCGCCTCCGACGGGGGCGGATGCCGAGGCGCTGCTGCGGCTCGCCTTCGACACCGCGTCCGCGATCCCGGTGATGCCGCACGAGAAGGATCGGGCGCGGGCTCAGGAGGAGGTCGTGGCCGCGGCGATCGACAACGGTCGTCTCGATCTTGCAGAAGCCTGGGTCGAGCGGATCGACACCTGGCGACGGGGCTCGGCGTACGCGGATCTCGCGTTCGCCCTTGCCGCGGGGGGCGACCGTCCGGAGGTCCGCCGCTATCTCGTGCTCGCCGCGGCGATCGCCGATCGCGAGGCCGATTGGCGACGGGACCGCATCCGCATGAAGATCGCCCGCGTCCACGCGAGGCTCGGCGAGACCGCGGAAGCGGCGCGCATCGGCGCGACCTTGCCGGAGTCGGAGGTTGGCAAGCTCGCGGAAGCCCGGATCGAGTCGATGCCGCTCGCCGCAGGGGACGAGCAGGCGCTCGTCGCGGCGGAGCAGAAGGCGTTCGAGCAGGAGATCGAGACCCTCGATCGCATCCTGGCAAGCCAGATGTTCGATCCCACGCGGCACGCGCTCGACGCCTTCGTCGCGCTGCACGCGAGGCAGTACGCGGACGAGTCGCGACGCGACCTCCTCGAGGCGAGGATTCGCGGCGGCTGGAATCTGGTGCCGGTCGACATCCGCATCGACCTGCTTCTTCGACTCGCCCAGAACGCGCAATCCTCCGGCGACCTCGGCACGTCGCGTCGCCTCGTCGCCGACGCGA
>JBMTTG010000363.1:0-2884 GCA_049449095.1 Phycisphaerales bacterium
GCGCGGCCGATATCGATGGAAGTCGCCCGCGAAGGCTAGGGAAGCTGCGGATCGGCGCGCCGGCATGTTGGTGAACTTCGGCGGCGAAGGATCCGGATGGATCCGATCACACCGTCGCGACCGGGCCGCCGGTGCTCCCAGCGGTGCCGGCCCGGCGACCGAGCACCCGCTCGGCGAGGTCTCGGCGGAAGAACGCGCCCTCGAACCGGATCCGCCCGGCGGCCTCGCGGGAGAGGTCGCGAGCCCGGCGAAGGTCCTCCGCGAGAGCCGTCACGACGAGCACCCGCCCACCCTTGGTGACGATCGCGCCGGCGGGGCCGGTCGGATCGGGGGTCGTGCCGGCGTGGAAGACCACGACCTCCTCGTCGGGGCCGGCGAGCGCCTCGGCCTCGGCGATTCCCTCGATGCGGTCACCCGTGCGCGGCTTCCCGGGGTATCCCGCGGCGCAGACCACCGTGCCGACCGCAGCCCGCGGATCGAAGGCGATCTCCGCCTCGTCGAGGGAGCCCGCCGCGGTGCGCCACAGGATGTCGACGAGATCGCCGCGGAGCCGGGTGAGCAGGGGCTCGGTCTCGGGATCGCCGAAGCGGCAGTTGAACTCGAGGACCTTGGGACCGCCCGGGGTGAGCATGAGGCCCGCGTACAGGACGCCGCGGTACTCGATCTCCTCACGGCGAAGCGCGTCGACGATCGGCACGAGCACTTCGCGTTCGACCGTGGCGAGCAGGGCGTCCGTCGCGAGCGGAACGGGTGAATAGGCCCCCATGCCGCCGGTGTTGGGGCCGGTGTCGCCTTCGCCGACCCGCTTGTGGTCCTGGCAGGCGTCGAGCACCCAGAGCGTGTGCCCGTCGACGAGCGCCATCACGCTGAGCTCGGGCCCTTCGAGCTTCTCTTCGACGATGATCGTGCGCCCCGCGTCGCCGAAGGCCTTCTTCTCAAGGCAGTCGCGCACCGCCTGCTCGGCCTGCTTGCCGTCCTCGCAGACGACGACGCCCTTGCCCGCCGCGAGTCCCGCGGCCTTCACGACGCACGGCTCGTCGCGCACCGAGACGTAGGCGAGTGCGGCGTCGAGCGAGGTGAAGGTGCGGCTTTCCGCGGTGGGCACCGAGGCGGCCCGCATCAGTTGCTTGGCGTAGGCCTTGTCCCACTCGAGCCGCGAGGCGTCCTTCGAGGGACCGAACACCTTGCGTTCACCTTCGGCGAGGAGATCCGCGAAGCCTTCCGCGAGCGGCGCCTCGGGACCGATCACCACCAGATGGATCGATTCGCGGTCGCACCAGCGGTTGAGGCGGAAGATCTCCCGCGCACTGATCGGCTCCGGGCAGGGGCGTCCGAGCGCGAGCAGGGCCGCGTTCGCGTTCGGCTCGACCCAGAGGGTCCCAAGCCGCGGCGACTGCCGAAGCTTCCAGGCGAGGGCGTGCTCCCGACCGCCGGTTCCAAGGAGCAGGACGTTGCAGCGGTCGGGGCAGGCAGGCGGCATCGGGGCTTCCGTCGGGCGGTTCAGGCGAAGAGCGGCGTGTAGGGAAGGTCGTGGGCCTCGGCGACCGGAAGGTTCGTGAGCCGGCCGCGATCGGCGTTGACGGCGTTCGCGAAGTGATGGTCCTTGCGGGCGAGCGCCTCCACGCCGTGCTTGGCGATCTTGAGCGCCCACGGCATGGTCACGTTGGTCAGAGCGATCGTCGAGGTCCGCGCGACGGCGCCGGGCATGTTGCCCACGCAGTAGTGCACCACGCCGTCGACGGTGTAGACCGGGTCGCGGTGGGTGGTCACCTTCGCGGTCTCCACGCAGCCGCCCTGGTCGATCGCGACGTCGACGATGACCGAGCCCGGCTGCATGTGCGCGAGGTCCGCCTTGCGGATCAGGTGCGGCGCCTTCGCGCCGGGAATGAGCACCGCACCCACCACGAGGTCCGCCCACGCGAGCCGCTCGCGGATCGCCTGCGGATCGGAATAGACGGTGGTCACGTTGGCGGGCATGAACTCGTCGAGGCGGCGGAGCCGCTCGATGTTGATGTCCATGATCACGACGTCCGCGCCAAGACCGGCCGCCATCCACGCGGCGCAGGTGCCGACGACGCCGCCGCCGAGGATCAGCACGTGCCCCGGCGCCACGCCGGGCACGCCGCCGAGAAGCACGCCGCGCCCGCCGAAGGGACGCTCGAGGAACTTCGCGCCCTCCTGCACCGAGAGCTTGCCCGCGACCTCGCTCATCGGGGTGAGCAAGGGCAGCGTGCCGCGGTCATCGGTGAGGGTCTCGTACGCGACACAGATCGACTTGCGCTCGAGGCAGCCGACGGTGAGCGACTTCTCCGCCGCGAAGTGGAAGTAGGTGAAGACGATCTGCCCGTCGCGCATCTGCGGAATCTCCGCGGGCTGGGGCTCCTTCACCTTCACGATCATGTCGGCCTTCGACCACACGCTCGCCGCATCGGGCACGATCGTCGCGCCCGCCTTGCGATAGAGCTCGTCGTCGAAACCGCTGCCGAGGCCGGCGCCGGTCTGCACCAGGACCTGGTGCCCGTCGCGGACGAGCATCTCCGCACCCACCGGCCGCATGCCCACGCGGAACTCGTCCGTCTTCACCTCGCTCGGCACTCCGACGATCATCGGTCGCTCTCCTCTCGGCGCCAGACCGCATGGCTGCGGTGGTCGCCCGCGTCAGCGGACTCGGTTCAAGGGGGCGGATGATATCGGCGGTCCCCGCACCCCTCCGGGCCGCGCGGGGGGTCTGCTACATTCCGCCGCTTCGTTGCCCGCCCGCGCCCCGTCCGGCGAGCGGGACTCGACGCGTTCTCCTTCCCGGAGCGACTTGATGGTCTCGCCCTCGGAGTTCGTCCGCCGGCGCGCGGGCGTTCATGCGGTCGCCGCCCTTGCCCTCGCCGTC
>JBMTTG010000364.1:0-2879 GCA_049449095.1 Phycisphaerales bacterium
CCGATTTCGTGTCCGATCGCCCAGCGCGCGTTGGATCTGGGGTCCCCGCGGCCTGTGGGCCTCATGGGCAGGAATGGGATCGAGGGTCGGACAGTTCGATGCGTCGCTGGACGGTCTCCGGTTCGGCACGTGCCGCGCGACGTTGCTGCGTTCCGCCCAAGTCCAGCGGATGGAGCACCGACCTGCGACGTGGGCTCCGTCGAGCGCTCCCGCGGCTCCCCATTCGATCCCGTCGGGCGCATGAGGCCCATCCTGCCAGGTGAACTGCCGCCGCCTCGCCGCAAGGCCCGATGGCTCGGATCGCTTCCACACCGCACGCGCCGTGGATACCGTGCCGCCACCCGTGCCCGGCGACCATCGGCCGAAGCGGGCGATCCGGAGCGTGTCCGATGCACCAGGGCGCAGCAGCACCTCGAACCATCAGCAGCGTGGCTTCCCGCGCGGGCGGAGGTGTGCTCGCGGCGGCCACCTTCGTCGCGCTTGCCGGGTGCATCGCCGACCAGCGCACGCCGACGCCGTCGCGATCGCAGGCGGTGTCGCAGGATCAGCCGATCCGTCGCAGCGCCAGCGAGAACCGCCTGACGTCCGAACAGCTTCGCGAGCTCAACCTCGCCTTCGCCGACCGATTCACGACCTACCTGATCAACGCCGACATCGCGGTCGCGCGCGGCAACCCCGACGCCGAGCAGATCGCGATCATGCACCGCATCAAGAGCCTCGGCTCGATCGCGGTCTACGACATCGTGACCTCGGGCGATCCGCTGTCCCAACTGCTCGATCTGCTGCTCTATGCGACGATCCAGAGCTACATCTGGATCGACGAAGGTGAGGCGGTGAAGATCTTCGGCGATCGCGCCGACGGCCTGATCGACCAGCTTCGGGCCGCGCGGCTCGACATCTGGAGGGTCGCCGAGAAGGCCCTGACCCGCGAACAGCTCGAGACGCTCGACAACCTGATCTTCCGCTGGCGTCGGGATAATCCGGACCTCGACTACCTCGCCTTCATCCGCTTCGACGACGTCGCGGCGATCGACGAAGGCAGCATCGTGAAGGAGATCCGCGGCGGCAGCGGCCTGCTCGCGCCGGTGAGCGAGGCGGTCGCGGTCGCCGATCAGGTCAGGCAGCTCGGCGAGCGGGGCTTCTACCTGTCGAAGCGGGCCCCGATGCTTCTCAATTGGCAGGTTCGCGACGTGGTCAACACGACCGTGGCGCGGCCGGAGGTGCATCAGCTGCTCGAGGCGGTCGACACGCTCGCGGCGAGCGCCGAGCGCACCAGCCAGGCCGTCGAGCGGCTTCCCGAGGTGCTTTCCACCGAACGCGAAGCCGCCTTCCGCGAGATCGAGGCGTCGCAAGGCGAACTGCGGCAGACGATGGCGCAGGCGACGGAGACGCTCGAAGTGGTCCGTGAGATCGCCGGCAGCGGCGAGCGTCTCGCCGCGACCGTCAAGGAGACCGTCGACTCGCTCGATCGCACCATCCACTCGGCGGAGTCGCTCGTCGCTCGACTCGAGTCGGACCTGCCAATCGATTCCGAAGCTGCGTCTCCGCCGACTCTCGCGGACTACAACGCGACGATCCTGGAGGCGACCACGCTGGTGCGCGAGCTGAACACGACCCTCGAGAACTCGCAGGGGCTGCTCGAAGCCGACGCGTGGCGGGTTCGGATCACCGAGTTCAACGACGCCACCGACTCGCGAGTCGCCTTCGCCGCGAAGCAGGCGGAGGACCTGATCGATCTCCTGACGTGGCGAATCGTGATCGTGCTGGGGGCCTTCTTTGGCGGCCTGATCGCCTACCGGATCGTGGTCGCCCGCCTTGGTTCGCCGGCTCGTGGAGGTGCCCGATGACCATGCTCTCCGTGTGGATCTGCGGTGCGATCTCCCTTGCGGCAGCGGTGGCCGTGTCGAACCCGCCGCACGCGACGCCTCCGGCACCGCTTCCCGAATACACCGCATCGACGTCGGTCTCGGGGCGGATCGTCTCCGCGGGATCCTCGACCACGACCGCGCTGCTCGAGGATCTCGGCACCGCGTTCAGTCGCATCCATCCCGGCGTCACCTTCGACTTCTCGACCGGCGGGTCCGGCACGGCCCCGCCCACGCTCGCCGCGGGCCGCTCGCAGTTGGCGCCGATGAGCCGCCCGATGTCGGCGCAGGAGAAGGCCGACTTCGAGAAGACCCGTGGGTTCCCGCCGCTCGAGTTTCGCATCGCCATCGATGCGCTCGGCGTGTTCGTGCATCCGGACAATCCGGTCGAACGCCTCTCGAACCAGCAGCTGCTCTCGATCTTCGGCGACATGCCGCTCTCCGAGACCGCCCAGACGTGGGGCGATGTGGGCGTCGAGTCGCCCGAGTCGTGGCGCACTCGCCCGATCGTGCCGCTCATTCCGATGCCGACGCAGGGCTCCTACGGCGTGATGCGCGAAGACCTCCTTCGCGGCGGCCGCTATCGCGTGGATGCGGTGCCCGCGGTGGTGGCGTCGGAACTCATCCAGGGTGTTGCGGCGGACCGGGAGTCGATCGGATTCGTCTCGCTCTTCTACCGAACGCCTCGGGTCAAGCTCATCGCGGTCGAGGACCAGAACGGCGTGCCGCGGCTTCCGACTCCGGAGGCCTGCGCCGACGGCAGCTATCCCTACGCGAGGTATCTCTACGTCTACGTCGCGGCGAAGCCGGGTGAGGTCGCGCCGCCGGCGCTCTCGGAGTTCTTGCGCTTCGCGACGAGCCGGCCGGGCCAGGCGATCGTGCTGAAGGAGGGCTTCACGCCGATTCCGGCCGCCATCGCGGCCCCGCAGCAGGCGTTGATCGGCGGGAAGTAGTCGGCGTCGATCGCGTCCGGTGACGGACGAGCGTTGCCGCGACACGAATGGGCCTCGTGCG